>JBAPQQ010000401.1:0-1897 GCA_049280695.1 Mycobacterium sp. | reverse complement strand
GCGGCGCGGCCGACGAGCCGTGGCGGCCGTCGGCGGCGCGGTGCGGGTTGTCCATCATGATGCCCACGACGTACCGCGGGTCGTCCGTGGTGGTGATGCCCGCGAACGTCGTCCAGTAGACGTCGCTGAAGTAGCAGCCGCAGGCCGGGTTGATCTGCTGGGCAGTGCCGGTCTTGCCGCTGATCTGGTAGCCGTCGACGGCGGCCTGCGGCCCGGTGCCCTGCTGGTATCCCATCGGGTCGCGCTGCACCACCGCGCGCAGCATGCCGCGTACCGTCTGCGCGGTCTGCGGCGACACCACCCGGATGCCGTCCGGCCGGGGCTCCTCGGTGCGCTTGCCGTCCGGGCCGACGACGGCGCGGACGATGCGCGGCGGCACCCGCACGCCGTCGTTGGCGATGGTCTGATACATCGCGGTCATCTGCAGCAGGGTCATCGACAAGCCTTGCCCGATCGGCAGATTGGAGAACGTCGACCCCGACCACTGGTCGATCGGCGGCACGATGCCCGCACTCTCGCCGGGCAGCCCGACGCCGGTGCGCTGGCCCAGCCCGAACTTGGCGAGCATGTCCGCGTAACGCTCCGGCCCGATGCGCTGCGCGAGCATCAGCGTGCCGACGTTGCTCGACTTACCGAAGACACCCGTGGTGGTGTAGGGCATGGTGCCGTGCTCCCAGGCGTCGCTCACGGTGACGCCGCCCATGTGGATGGAGCCGGGCACCGACAGCACCTCGTCGGGGTTGCTCAGCCCGAACTCGATCACCGACGACGCGGTGACGATCTTGTTCACCGACCCCGGCTCGAACGGGGACGTCACCGGGATGTTGCCCAGCTGCCGGTCCTCCTGGCGGCCGATGTCCTGGCTCGGGTCGAACGTGTTGTCGTTGGCCATCGCCAGCACTTCGCCGGTCTTCGCGTCCAGCACCACCGCCGCGACGGTGTGCGCGCCGGCGTTGCTCTTCGCCAGCTCGACCTGCTGCTGGACGTAGAACTGGATGTCGTTGTCCAGCGTCAGCTCCACGGTGGACCCGTCGACGGCGGCGTGCCGGTTGCGGTAGCTGCCGGGGATCACCACGCCGTCGGAGCCGCGGTCGTAGGTGATCGAGCCGTCGGTGCCGGCCAGCACGCCGTCCATCGCGTCTTCCAGGCCAAGCAGCCCGTGGCCGTCCCAGTCGATGCCGCCGACCACGTTGGCGGCCAGCGAGCCGCCCGGATACTGGCGGATGTCCTGGCGTTCGGCGCCGACCTCCGGGAACTTCGTGGTGATCGCCGTCGCCACCGCGGGGTCCACGGCCCGGGCGAGGTAGACGAAAGTCTCGTTGCTCTGCAGCTTCTTGAGGAGGGTGGCGGCATCCGGCCGGTTGTTCAGCCGCTGGGCCACGCCGTTGGCGATCTCGACGAGCCGCTGCGCCGGATCGGGCGCGTCGGGCTTCTTCTGCTTGGCGTCGGTCAGTTCCTTGCGCACCTTCACCGGTTGGAACGTCAGTGCCCGGGCCTGCGTGGTGAACGCGAGCTTGGCGCCGCTGCGGTCGACGATGCTGCCCCGCATCGCCTTCTCGACGTCGGTGACCTTCAGCTGGCTCGCCGCTTGTGCCCTCAGCTTCGCCGCGCCGGGCACCTGCAGGTAGAACAGCTGCGCCGCGGCGGCGATCAGCAGCAGGAAGATGACGGCATTGCCGGCGCGGTGCCGCGCGACGAACGAGGCACCTTTCGTGGTGGCCTGGACGATCGGCCGGATCCGGCGTTCCCGTGCCGAGCGAGGCGACGCCCCGCGGCTCACGTCGGCGGGACGACGGTCGGGACTGCCACGGTGTCCGATTGTTCCGGCGCCGGCACCGGAGCCGGCGCATTTACCGGCTGCGGCGCGTCGGCCGGAGCCGCAGGGCCGGCGACATTC
>JBAPQQ010000400.1:0-5953 GCA_049280695.1 Mycobacterium sp. | reverse complement strand
CCGACCGCGACGGACAGATCTGACAACGCCGCGTCGAGATTCGAGCGGTTGTCGTCGATGACGCTGGTGAGTGTGGCGAGCCGGTGTTCGAACTGGACGATCTGCGTGTTGCTGTCGCGCAGCGCGGTCACGAACACCTGCAGGTTCTTGATGATGTCGGCGATGTTGCCGCTGCCGTCGGCCAGGGTGCGCGCCACGCCGGACAGTTGACTGATGGTCTGCCGAAGTTTGTCGCCGTTGCCGTCCAGCGCGTTGGCAGCGCTGTCGATGAACCGGGCGACAGACGGAGTCGACACGTTGGCGTTGGGCCCGAGTTCGGTTGACAGCCGCATCAATTGGTCTTTGACTTCGTCCCACTCGACGGGGACCGCGGTGCGCTCGCGTGGTATGACGGCGCCGTCGCTCATCTGCGGGCCACTCGTCTCGTACGCCGGTGCGAGCTGGACGTAGCGAGCCGCGACCAGGTTCTGGGCGACGATCACCGCCTTGGCGTCCGCCGGGATGGGCACGTCGCGGTCGACATGCAGGACCATCTTGGTCTGCGTGCCCGCAGGTTGAATCGACGCGACGCTGCCGACCTTCACACCGGAGACGCGGACGTCGTCGCCCGGGTAGATGGCGGTGGCGGTGGTGAAGTAGGCGGTGATGGTCTTCGGCTTGAAGAACGTCTCTCGCACGACGAAAATCGCCGCCGCGACCAGCAACCCGACCAGCACGATCGTGATGCCGGCGAGAAGCCGCTTCCTCGACATCATCGGCCCGGCCCCCACTGCTCGTACGGCTGCGGAATGCCGTTGTAGGGGAACGGTATTTCGGCCCGCGGCCCTGCGTTGTCCGGTGGTTGACCGACGTCGACACCCCGCCGGAACCCGAAGATGTAGTCCATGAACGGCTGTAGCAGCTGCGGAAGGCTGAGGTTCGGGATGAACGCGTTGTAGTAGAACCCGTTGGCCACCGCCTCGCCCTGGGTGGTCTGATACTTGGCCAGGCCAGGTAGTGCCTTGGCAATGTTGTCGCGGTTCTTCTCCAGCATCGCGTTCACCCGATTCAACCGCTCCAACGAGGGCGCCAGCTCGGCCTCGTTGTCATGAACCAGTCCGGTCAGCTCCCGCGATACCGCAGACGTGTTGGCCAGCAGCTGGACGATCGCATTGCGCTTGTCGACGAGGACCGCCAGCAGGCTGTTGGCGTCCAGCAGCAGCGCGTTGATCTGTTGGCTGCGCTCGGACAAGATGCTGGTGACATCGGTTGCGCTCTTGAGCAGTTCGCGCAGGGACTCGTTGCGGCCGTTGATGGATCTGGACAGGCGGGTCACCCCGTCGAAGGCCGGCCCGAGTTGTGGGGCGATTTGGTCGAGTGTCGCCGACAGCGTGTCGAGGGATTGGTTGAGGCTTTCGGTGTTGGTGCCGGCTGCGTTGGTGGTGAGATCGGTGACAGCGTCGGTCAGCGAGTACGGGGATCCGGTCCGCGACGTGGGTATCACGTCCATCGGCTTCATCCGCCCACTGCCGGCGGACTCCAGCGTCAGCACCCGCTCACCCAGCAGCGTGCCGGTCCTGATGTGCGCAGTTGTATTGCTGCCCAAGACAATCCTGGCAGGAACGGTGAAGGTCACCAGCGCCTTGCCCTTTTGCAGCTTGATGCCGGAGACCGTCCCCACCTTCATGCCCGAGACTGTCACGGGGTTGCCGTCGGCCAGACCGCCGGCCTCGGTGAAGAGCGCCTGGTAGCGGAGCGAGGATGCGATCGACCGAAGCTGTTCGGGCTGCAGGCCAACAGCGATGACGAGCACGATCAGCACCACGCCCAGGAATCCGGCGCGGATGAGTTTGCCTCCGCGGTATTTTTGCATCAGCGTTCAGCACACCTTCCGCTGGTCTGCATGACCCATGGGAAGAACACAGGGCGGCTCGACGGGTCAGTAGTGGTGGCCCGGAAGAAGACTCCGCAGAGGTAGTAGTTGTACCAGCCGCCGTAGGACCCGAGGCGCACCAGCTTGCGGTAGTTATCCGGCATTTTCTGGATGTTGGCGTCCAGAATGTCCTTGCCGTCGTCGAGCAGCGGAGCCAGCCGATTCAGCTCGTCGACGGTGCCCGCCAGCGGCGGTCGCGCGTTGGTCAGCAGGTCGGCGATCGAGGCGGTTCCGTTGTCCAGCTGGACGATTGCGTCGCCGATCGGATCGCGGTCCTGCGACAGTCCGCTGACGAGTTTCTGGAGCCGATCCAGTGTGTCCTTGAACTGGTCGCCGTTCTTGGACAGCGTGTCCATGGTCGTGTTGAGGTTGTCGATCAGCTGCTGGATCAAGTCATTGTTGTCTGCCAACGCATTCGTGAACGACGACGTCTTCGAGAACAGCGATTCCAGCGTGCCGCCCTGGCCCTGGAAAATCTGAATCAGCGACTGCGTGAGCGAGTTGACGTCTTGCGCATTCAACCCCTGGATCACCGGCTTGAGTCCACCGAGCAGCAGATCGAGGTCGAGTGCACCCGCTGTCCGGTCGACGGGAATCTGTGAGCCCGCCGGTAAGATCTTGGTCGTCCCCGAGCCCTCCGCGAGTTCGAGGTAGCGGTCGCCGACGAGGTTGAGATAGCGGACCATTGCCCGTGTGCCGCTGGTGAGGGCGACGCTTCTGTCGGCATCGAACTTCACCACCACCTTCTTGTCGTCGCGCAGTGACACTTCGCTCACGGTGCCGACTCTGATGCCGGCCACGCGAACCGTATCCCCGGGCTTCAGCCGCGACACGTCGGTGAACACCGCGGAATACCCGTTCGTCGAGCCCGTCCGGTACTGGCCGAAGATGAAGAACAGCGACGCGGTGAGGGCGATCATCACCACCGCGAAGATGAGGAACTTGACCAGCGTGCGACGCCATCCGGTTTTCATCCGGGCATCCCGATCTGTGCGGTATTGCGTGGCGGTCCGGCGATGGGCCCGTACAACAACTGCTTGAGGCCGTCCGAGTTGAGCAGGATTCCGGGGTTGCCGTACTGCTCGGGGTTCGCGCCGTCGTCCACGATGAGGAACGGCGGCTGGGTGTCCTTGGGCACGTTCGGCAACGTCATGCAGTGCGGTCCGCCGGTCGCGGCGACCTTCGGCAGGTTGGTCGGATAGCGATAGCGCTCGATGCCGAGCGGCAGGCTCACCGACACCACGATGCCCGGCAACGGCAGCGGCGGCTGGTGTGTGATGACGCCGATGCCCCCCAGTGCGCAGGTCAGGGCGGGGTTGTACTCGTTGAGCAGGTCCGTGGTGGGCACCAGCAGGTGCAGGACGTCGGTGAGTGCCTGCTCGTTGCTGCCGATGACATCGTTTCCGATGTCCGCCAAGCCGATCGAGCTGAGCAGGAACGCGTCGAGGTTGCCCTGCTCCTCGACGATCGACTGGCTGATGCGTGTCGCGTTGCGGGCGGTGTCGAGAAGGTCCGGCGCGGCATCGGCATACGTGTCGAACACCGTTGGGGCCACTTCGAGATCGTGTCGCAGCCCGTCGAGGCTGGGATAAGTCTTGGCGAGGAACGCGTCGAGGTCACTGAGCATCTGGCCGATCTTCTCGCCGCGACCATTGAGCGCTGTTGCGATCGCGCCCAGAGTTTCGTTCAGCTTCTCCGGCTGGATCTTTCCCAGCACCGCCGACAGTTGCTGAAACACGGTGTTGATCTCGACCGTGACGTTCTTCGCGTCGAGCACGCTGCCGGGTTTGATGCTCTCCGGCGACGGGTTCTCGGGGTCGACCAGTTGCACGTACTTGGCGCCGAACACGGTGGTGGAAGCGATGTTGACGAGCACGTTCTTGGGGATGTAATTCAACGCACCCGGGTCCATCGCCAGATGCAGGACGGCCTGCCCGTCTCTGCGCTCCTCGATGGACTCCACCTTGCCGATCTGCACGCCCCGCATTTTCACCTTGGCGTCGGGGTTCATCACCAGCCCGGCGCGAGGCGAGACGACGGTCACCGGCACGGAACTGGTGAATCCCCCACGGAAGAGGACGATCGCCACGGCGACGACAGCGGCGACCAGCAGAACGCTCACCAACCCTATTAGGGGGCGCACGACACCCGGCTTCATCGACCTCCTCTCCTATCCCGACAGGTTGAAGTTTCCGTTGGCACCGTAGATCGCCAGCGAGACGAGCAGTGTCACCGACACCACGGTGATCAGCGACGCCCGCACCGCGTTGCCCACGGCCACACCCACGCCGGACGGTCCGCCGTTCGCGAAATAGCCGAAGTAGGTGTGCACCAGCAGGATCGCCAATGCCATCAAGACCGCTTGAAGGAACGACCACAACAGGTCGATCGGATTGAGAAACGTTGAGAAGTAATGGTTGTAGAGGCCGGACGACTGACCGAAGATCACCACGGTGGTGAACTTGCTGGCCAGGAACGAGAGGATGACGGCGATGGAGTAGAGCGGGGTCACCGCGATCATCCCGGCGATGATTCTGGTGCTCACCAGGTACTCGATGGGACGGATCGCCATCGACTCGAGCGCGTCGATCTCCTCGTTGATGCGCATGGCACCGAGTTGCGCGGTCACGCCCGCACCGAACGTGGCCGCCAAGCCGATCCCCGCCACCACCGGTGCCGAGATGCGCACGTTGATGAACGCGGCCAGAAAGCCGGTGAGCGCCTCGATGCCGATGTTGCCCAGCGAGCTGTACCCCTGAACCGCGAGCGTGCCGCCGGCCGCCAGGGTCAAGAATCCGACGATCACGACGGTGCCGCCGATCAGCGCCAGCGTGCCTGCGCCCATGCTGATCTCGGCGATGAGCCGGATGATCTCGATCCGGAAGTGTCGTATCGCGTGCGGGATTCCGGCGATCGCGCGGCCGTAGAACATCGTGTGGTCGCCGATCCGGCCGAGCGTGTTGACCGGTCGCTGGAAGTTGCCGAAGAAACGAAAGACCCGGGGGTAGGTGGCGCGCAGCGTCATCGCATGGCCCCCATCAGTTCACCGTTGCACGGATGCCGATGGCGGTGACCACCACGTTGACGACGAACAGGGCCATGAACGCGTAGACGACCGTTTCGTTGACCGCGTTGCCCACTGCCTTGGCGCCGCCGCCGGTGATGATCAACCCGCGGTAGCAGGCGACGAGTCCGGCGATCAGTCCGAACAGCGCGGCTTTGACGCAGGAGATGATCAGCTCGGGAATGCCCGTCAGCAAGGTGATGCCGGCGGCAAACGCACCGGGGTTCACGTCTTGGACGAACACCGAGAAGATGTAGCCGCCGAGGATTCCGATGATTACGACCAGGCTGTTCAGCAGCAGGGCGACAAGTCCTGCCGCCAGCATGCGGGGCGTCACCAACCGCTGCACGGGGTCAATGCCCAGCACCTCCATCGCGTCGATCTCCTCACGGATCGTGCGCGAGCCGAGGTCTGCGCACATCGCGGTGGCGCCGGCTCCGGCGACGATCAGCACGGTGACCAGCGGCCCCACCTGTGTGACGGCCCCGAACGCCGCACCGGCTCCACTCAGGTCGGCCGCGCCCAGTTCGCGCAGCAGGATGTTGAGCGTGAAGCTGACGAGCACCGTCAGCGGGATCGCCACCATCACCGTCGGCGCCAGCGAAACCCGGGCGACGAACCAGGACTGCTCCAGAAACTCCCGCCACTGGAACGGCCGCCGGAAGATGAAGCGGATGGCGTCGGCCGACATCGTGAAGAACCCGCCGATGGCCTGTGCCGGCTTGGAGCCGCGCCCCAGCGAGATCCCCGTACTCCACCGGTCCGGCCCCTTCGCCTGTGTCGCCATCAGGTCCCCGGCCCTTCCAGAATCGTGACGGCCGACACCGCGGTGGGCCCACCGATGTTGTGCGCCAGACCGATCCGAGCGCCGTCAACCTGATTGACGGCCTGTCCGCGAAGCTGATCGATCTGGTCCACGCATTGTGCGACCCCGGTGGCACCCGGCGGATGACCCTTCGACTTCAGTCCCCCGCTGG
>JBAPQQ010000399.1:0-2331 GCA_049280695.1 Mycobacterium sp. | reverse complement strand
CGGGTTAAGTACCGCTCCGGTTCTATATGCTTGTTCAATACGTCTTGCACGCGACGGGCCCAATCTTCTACGAACGATCGGTAACCTGAAATTGCCGCCCCCTGTTCGGGTGATCCCGCCTGGAGTGCAGTAAATTCTCTCCCGCGGTCTTCGTTTTCTTTCATCAGCGGGGCGATCGCCTCGCAGAGTGACCGGTCAGCATCGGCGTTGAACAGTTGTTGCGCCGGGACCGTCGCCGTCGGCATGGGCGTCTGCTGCGAAGACGTCTGTACGTCCGGTTTCCTAACGAGCGACACCACCAATGCCGCACCTGCCAATAAGACCGCGACCACAGCCAGCAACGTCGCGACCCGTGACGACCGTTTAGGTGCAGGTCCGTACGGAACTCCAGGCGGGGGCGCTGACTGCATCTGAGGAGCAGGCTGCTGCTGGCCGCTGCCACCAGGTGGCGGCCCATAACCCATCCCCGGAGCATTCCCCTGCATTTCGCTAGCTTAAGCGGCCGATAAGCGCACCCGTACCGCTAAAGGCCTCAACGGCCTGCTCGGCCCCCCTCGTACAGTCGAGAAGGCCAATCCGCAGCGATGAAAGGACCCATGGCAGCCCGCACGGCCCGCATCCCCTGGGTTGCCGTCGTCGCCGGGCTCCTGATCGCGCTGCAGCTGGCCGTCCGAGCAATCCTTGCATTCCGCGGCTACTTCTACTGGGACGACCTCATCCTCATCGGCCGCGCCGGCACCCAGAACATCCTGTCGCCTTCGTACCTCTTCGACGACCACGACGGCCACGTCATGCCGGGCGCATTCCTCGTCGCCGGCGTCATCACCCGCGTCGCCCCACTGAACTGGGTTGGGCCAGCACTCAGCCTGGTCGTCCTCCAGCTGCTCGCCTCGCTCGCATTTCTGCGCGCGCTGCACGTCATCCTCGGATGGCGTCCGGCACTTCTCGTTCCGCTGACTTTCGCGCTCTTCACCCCGCTCGGCGTGCCCGGCTACGCGTGGTGGGCAGCCGCCCTCAACTCCCTTCCGATGCTCGCCGCGATGGCATGGGTCTGCGCCGACGCCGTCCTGCTTGTCCGCACCGGCAACCAGCGCTACGCCGCCACTGCGCTGCTCGCCTACTTCGGCGGCCTGCTCTTCTTCGAGAAAGCGGCCGTCATTCCTTTCGTCGCCTTCACCATCGCGGCTCTACTCGTCTACGTCACCCGCGGCGAGTCACCGCTGCGAACCACCTGGGAGCGCGGAAAGCGCCTGTGGGCAAGCAGTTTAGCGCTGACCGGAGTATGGGCCGGGCTCTACGTCGTCGTCGTCGACCAAGAGCGGTGGAGTTCTGACCTCGCCATGACGTGGAACCTGTTGCGCCGCTCCGTCACTCACGGCATCGTTCCGGGTCTCGTCGGCGGCCCCTGGTCGTGGGACCGCTGGGCACCCGCTTCACCGTGGGCCACTCCGTCTTTGGTCGTCATTGCGCTCGGCTGGATTGCACTTGCATCCGTGTTCACCGTCGCCGTGATCCGCAAGGAACGGATCGGTCCCGTTTGGCTACTCGCCGCGGGCTACTCCATCGCCTGCCAAGTCCCCGTCTACCTCATGCGCTCCTCGCGGTTCACCGCCCTTGAACTCGCGCAAACCCTCAGATACTTCCCCGATCTCGTGGTCGTGCTGGCTCTCTGCGTCGCCGTAGCCTTCTGCGCCCCCAACCGCGACTGCGCCCGTTGGCTGGACAACTCACCGGTGCGCACAGCCGTGACAATCTGTCTCGCAGCGGCTTTCGTCGGGTCCAGCCTCTATTCCACGGCCACATTTCTGGTCAGCTGGCGTGATAGCCCCGTCCGGCCATATCTGCAGAACGCGAAACTAACTCTGGCGCACGAATATTCGGCATCTGACGAACCAATGCTCGATCAGGAGGTCGACCCTCTCATCCTCCAACGCGTTGCGTGGCCCGAGAACCTGGCTAGTCACATGTTCGCGCTGCTCACCCAACGCCCCCAGTTTTCCTCTGCTACAGGCACACTCAGAATGATCGACGCGACCGGCCGCGTCGTCGGCGCCAAGGTCACCTGGGTGCGAACCATTCAGCCCGGACCGGTGCCGCAATGCGGCTACTTCGTCCAAACCGACCAACCGTCACGGATGCCGCTTGACGGGCCGCTGCTGCCCGCCGATTGGACAGTCGAGATCAACTACTTGGCCAACACTCAAGGGTCGCTGCTGATGTCGCTATCGGAGGGACCCGAGACCAAGGTGCCCGTCCGCCCTGGCCTGAATCGTGTGTTCGTCCGCCTGTCCGGTGCGGGTGATGCGATCACCGTGCGCGCGAGCACCGCCG
>JBAPQQ010000398.1:0-10163 GCA_049280695.1 Mycobacterium sp. | reverse complement strand
CGGCGAACACGGCTGCACTCGAGGCCTTCACTGGACGCAGCCAATGACAGAGGGGGTCACCATCAGTCGGTCGATCGGTTCTGTTGCCGTGCTCGCCGTCCTTGCCGTCGCAGGCTGTACTCAGGTGGTCTCCGGAAAGGCGCTGGCGCCGTCGTCGAGGGGGCCAGCGGACATCCAATCTCTGTTGCTGGATGCGGACGAGGTCAACTCGATCATGGGCACCAGCGACTTGGAGGTGCTCGAGTCCGGTGACGGGCCCGACGACACTGTCGACGCCGGCCCGCCGGCGTGCCATGGCGTGATCTACATCAGCGGCGAAACCGAATACGGCAACACCGACTTCTCTGAGATGCGTTGGGAAGCAGTCGCCTCCGACACCGGCAGCGTCGTCCAGTCGGTCGCGAAGTTCCCGTCGCCGTCGGATGCGAGTTCGTTCGTCGCGGACCAGGCCGAGGCGTGGGACGCCTGCCGGAGGACAACGATCACCGCGGTGGACAAAGAGAACGGCACCAAGACCCGTTATCAGGTGCAGTCGATCTCCTCGCAGAACGACAAGGTGTCCGCGGTCACCACCGTGTCGGACCTGCAGTGGCAGTGCCAGCATGTGCTACAGGCGGTCTCGTCCTACGTGCTCGAGATCAGTGCGTGCGCCTCGAGCGTCTCCGACGAGGCTGACACCGTCGCGTCCGAGGTGGCCGCCAAGATCGGCTCTGGCTGACCTTGCGGCGTCAGCCTTTTCGGCGATACGAAGTTCCGCGCGCGTCGCGCACCCACAACTCGTCACCGTCGCCGGCCGTCGCCCCCTCCGCGACGAGGGCCCGTTTGAGCACCTTGTGAGTGGCCGTGCTCGGCAGGTCTGCGGTGATCCGCACGTAGCGGGGCCACGCCTTCGGCGACAGGTCAGGCTGTCGAGCCAGGAAGGCTTCGAACTCGGCCGGCGTCGACGTCGCGTCATCCTTGAGGACGATGGCTGCCATCACCTGGTCGCCGACGTTCTCGTCACGCACCGCGTACACCGCTACCCGGCTGCACGCACTCAGCCGCACCAGGATTCGTTCGATGGGAGCGGCGGCCAGATTCTCCCCGTCGACACGCATCCAGTCCGCGGTCCGGCCCGCAAGATAGATCCAGCCGTCTGCGTCGCGGTACGCCAGGTCACCAGACCAGTACATGCCGTGCCGCATGCGTTCGGCGTTCGCGGTGTCGTCGTTGTAGTAGCCCGTGAAGAAACCCGTGCCCTGCGTGTTCACCAGTTCGCCGATGGCGTCGTCGGGGTTGACCAGTGCCCCGTCCCGGTCGAACCGCGCGACCGCGCATTCCTGAAGTGTCTCGCTGTCGTAGATGGCAACCCCCGGAAAGCCTTTGCCGATCGAGCCTTTCGGAGTGTCCGGTTCCCGGGTCACGATCACGGCGCTCTCGGTGGAGCCGAACCCATCCCACACCTCGACACCGAACCGCTTGCCGAACTCGTCGATGTCGCGGTCGCTGGCCTCGTTGCCGAACGCGGTCCGCAGCGGGTTGTCCGCGTCGTCGGGATGCGCCGGCGTCGCCAGCACGTAAGACAGCGGCTTGCCGACGTAGTTCATGTACGTTGCGCCGTAGCGGCGGATATCGCGCAGGAAATTCGACGCCGAGAACTTCGCCGGTGCCATCGCGGCCCCGGACACCAGCGCCACCGCCCAGCCGGCGACGACGGCATTGGAATGAAACAGCGGCATCGAGATGTAGCACGTGTCGGTTGTAGTGATCGAAAACCGTTCCGCCAGAGCCTGGCCCGACATCAGCACCATGAAGTGTGACACCTGAACCGCCTTCGGATCCCCGCTGGTGCCCGATGTGAAGATCATCATGTAGGTGTCCATCTGGCCGACTACGCGGTGCGGCCGCAACGCGCCGGCGCCCTCGACGGCCCGGCGCCACTCGTCGGTCGAGGCATCGACCAAACGGATCCCCGCCAGATCCAGCCCCTCGAGCAGCGGCCGGTGCGCGGCATCGGTGACCAGGATCTGGCAGTCCGCCCGGCGCACGTCGGCCAGCAGGGACTCACCGCGGCGGGTGGTGTTGATGCCGCACAACACATATCCGCCCAGCCCGGCGGCGGCCATCTGCGTAAGCATGTCGGGCGTGTTTCCCAGCAGCGTGCCCACGTGCATCGGCCGGGAGTGGTCGGCGATCGCGAGCAGGGCCGCCGCGTGCGCGGACGCGTCGCGCAGATGCTCGCGCCATGTCCAGGTGCGGTCCCCGTACTTCACCGCGGTGGAATCGTCGTCCATGCGGTCGCGCAGTTGCTGCTGGACGGTGTCACTCACGGCGCGGCTCCTTTCGCGAGCAGTCGCGGAGTCGCACGCGCAGCCGCCGTGTCGTGCGATTTCCCGTCGGCCCGGACCCAAGATAGCGTGCATGGTTTGATGAGCTAGTGAACTTCGACACCATCATCCGCAACGGCCGCTGGTTCGACGGCGACGGCGGCCCGTCGGCGATCCGCACCATCGGGATCCGCGACGGGCGCATCGCCGCGATCACGCCCGATTCCCTCGACGAGACAGGTTGCGAGCAGGTGATCGACGCAGCCGGCAAGTGGGTGCTGCCCGGGATGATCGACGTCCACACCCACTACGACGTCGAGGTGCTGGACGGCCCGGCGCTGCCGGAGTCGCTGCGGCACGGAGTGACGACGGTCCTGCTGGGGTCGTGCTCGCTGTCGACGATCCATGTCGACGGCGAAGACGCCGGCGACCTGTTCGGCCGCGTCGAGGCCATCCCGCGCGAGCACGTCATCAGCGCCGTCGACGCGCACAAGACCTGGACGGACTGCGGCGAATACGTGGCCGCGCTGGAATCGCTGCCGCTGGGTCCCAATGTGGCGGCGTTCATCGGGCACTCCGACATCCGCACGGCGACAATGGGTCTGGACAGAGCAACCAGAATGGACGTCCGGCCGACGAAGTCCGAGCAGGCCCAAATGGAGCAAATGCTTTCCGATGCGCTCGCCCGGGGTTTCCTCGGAATGTCCTCGCAGCAGCTGCTTTTCGACAAGCTCGACGGAGACACTTGCCGCTCGCGCACCTTGCCGTCGACGTATGCCAAGCCCCGCGAGCTGCGCCGGCTGAAGTCACTGCTGCGCCGCAGCGGGCGGGTATTGCAGGCGGGCCCGGACATTCAGAACCCGCTGAACATCTTCTCGCAGGTCACCCAGTCGCTGGGCATCGGGCGCAAGCCGCTGAAGACCAGCTTGCTGTCCGCGGCCGACGTCAAGTCCAACCCGTTCGTGATCCACCTGATGGGCCCGACGGCTCGGTTCGTCAACAAGCTCGGCGGCAACTTCCGGTGGCAGCATCTGCCGGTGCCGTTCGAGGTGTACGCCGACGGCATCGACTTGGTGATCTTCGAGGAGTTCGGGTCGGGCGCCGCGGCGCTGCACCTCAAGGAGGAGGTTGCCCGCAACGAACTGCTGCGCGACGAGACCTATCGCCGCCGGTTCCGCAAGGACTACGAGAACAGGTACGGGCCCCGGGTGTGGCACCGCGACTTCTTCGACGCACAGATCGTCGAGTGCCCGGACAAGTCGCTGGTGGGCAAGTCCTTCGGGCAGATCGGCCGCGAACGCGGGGGGCATCCGGTCGACGCGTTCCTGGACCTGGTGGTCGAATACGGCACCGCGGTGCGCTGGCACACGACGATCTCCAACCACCGCCCGAACGTGCTGAAGAAACTCGCACGGGACCCGGGCATCCAGATGGGCTTTTCCGACGCCGGAGCTCACCTGCGCAACATGGCGTTCTACAACTTCGGGTTGCGGCTTCTCCGTCACGTGCGCGACGCCGAAAAGACCGGTGCGCCTTTCATGTCCGTCGAGTACGCAGTGCATCGGCTCACCGGCGAGCTCGCCGACTGGTATCAGATCGACGCCGGACATCTGCGGGTGGGCGACCGCGCCGACGTCGTCGTCATCGATCCCGAACGCCTCGACGCCTCGCTCGACGACTACGCGGAGGAGAAGGTGGACCAGTACGCCGGCCTCTCCCGGATGGTCAACCGCAACGACGACACCGTGGCGGCCGTGTTGGTCGCCGGCCGCGCGGTGTTCCTGGACGGCAGGGCGACCGACATCGTAGGCAGGCAGCGCACCGGCAGCTTTCTGCAGGCGGGCACTGCGTCAGCCGCACCGGCGACAAGCCGCGACCAGATTCCTGCGGCCGTATAAATGGGCGACGTGTCGGCCACCGTTCACGGTCTGTGGCAAGCGCTTTCGAAACGGGATTTCGACGCGGTGCAGACCTTCTTGTCCGACGACTGCATCTACGTCGACATGCCGCTCGGGCCGACGGGGGCTGCGCGCGGTCCCGTCGACATCGTCAAACGGCTCAAGGTGGGGCTCGAGTCGTTGGCCGACTACACCAACCACGACGGGCTGCTCGTCACGAACGGGCCCGACGCCGTCTACGAGCATTCGGAGACGTGGACGTGGAAGAGTGGCGAAACGGCAGTGCTGCCGTTCGTTTCCGTGCACAAAGTCATCGACGGCAAGGTTGCGCTGTGGAAGGACTACTGGGACATGGGCACCATGACCGCGCAAGCGCCGCCGACCTGGCTCGAGGACCTCATGTCTGCTGACATGTCGTGGATGTTCGACGCGACAGGCCTGATCTGACGCGCACCCGCGTATGCCATGCTCGTGCGCATGGCCACCGTGTTCACCAAGATCATCAACGGCGAGTTGCCGGGTCGCTTCGTCTACGAAGACGACGAGGTAGTCGCCTTCCTCACCATCCAGCCGATGACGCAGGGCCACACGCTGGTGGTGCCGCGAGACGAAATCGACCATTGGCAGGACGTCGATTCCGCGGCCTTCAACAAGGTGATGGGCGTCGCCCAGCTGATCGGCAAGGCGGCGTGCACGGCGTTCGGCTCCGAGCGGGCCGGGGTGATCATCGCCGGCTTGGAGGTGCCCCATCTGCATGTGCACGTGTTCCCGGCCTACAACCTGACGGACTTCGGCTTCGCCCACGTCGACCGTGACCCGTCGCCGAAGTCGCTCGACGAGGCGCAGGCGAAAATCAAAGAGGCGCTTGCTCAGCTGACCTGAGCGGGCGCGTCTGGCACCGCGGCCTCGGCGATCCGGGGCAGCCGCACCTGGAATCGGCAGCCCTGGCCCGGCGCCGTCGTGACAATGACGGTGCCGCCGTGGGCGTACACCAACGAGTCGACGATCGACAGCCCGAGCCCGGTCCCGCCGCTGGCGCGCGCGCGGGACGAGTCGGCCCGGAAGAACCGCTCGAAGACCCGGTGCGCGTCCTCCTGGGTCATGCCGGGACCTTCGTCGAGCACTTCGAGCACCGCGTCGTCGTCCTCGGTGCCCACCCGCACGGTGATGCCCGCGGTTTCGGGCGTGTGCTGCAGAGCGTTGGCGACGAGGTTGCTCAGCACTTGGCAAAGCCGGGCCTCGTCGCCGAGCACCTCGGGTGTGCCGGGCCCGTCGAACACCTCCATCGCGATGCGGCGGTTCGGTGCGACCGACTGCGCGTCGTGGACCGCGTCGGTGGCGAGTGCCAGCAGGTCCACCCGGTGCCGCTCGAGCGGACGCTGGGCGTCGAGGCGCGCCAGCAGCAGCAGGTCCTCGACGAGCAGTCCCATTCGGCGCGACTCGCTTTCGATTCGTGACATCAGCATCTCGACGTCACGCGCGGCGCCCTGCCGGTACAGCTCCGCGAAGCCGCGGATGGTGGTCAGCGGGGTGCGCAACTCGTGGCTGGCGTCGGTGATGAACCGCCGCATCCGATCCTCGGAGGTGCGCGCCTGGGCGGCCGACTGCTCCGACGATGCCACCGCCCGCTGGATCTGCGCCAGCATTCCGTTGAGCGCCATTGAGAGTCGGCCGACCTCGGTGCGGGGATCGCGCTGCGGTATCCGGCGGTCGAGTTGGCCGGCGGCGATCGCCGCGGCGGTCTCCTCTACTTCGGCCAGGGGCCGCAGGCTGCGGTGCACGACGACCGATCCGGCGACGCCGAGCACCAGAAGAACGGCCAGTCCGATGCCCACCTGCGACCAGGTCAGGGCACGGACGGTCGATTGCACTTCGGACAGGTCCATGGCCACCGTGATCAGTTCGCCCTGGCCGCCGCGCACCGACACGGCACGCCACTGCGTCTCCGACCCGTCCACCGAGCCGACGGTCACCGGTTCGGAGCCGACGTCGTTGTCGGCGGGCAGCGCCGGCTCGGCGTCGCGATCGTTGATCGCCATCCACTCGCGGCCGTCGGCGCTGATGCCGCGCACGTAGAAGTTCGACGGGGGGCGACCGGGGTTCGGTCCTTCGACAGGCCCCTGGGGCAGCCGCCGTGGCGCCTGGGCCCAGCCGCGGGACGCGTCCATCAGGGTCTGATCGACGCGGTTGATGAGGCTGTGGCGCAGGATCGAGGTGACAGCGATGCCGGAGGCGAGCAGGCCGAAGCCGACGAGCACCAGCATTGCGGCCATGAGGCTGACCCGAAGGGGGACACCGCGTCCACGCTGTACGGGCATGGCCGTTATTGTCGGCCTCTATCGCGGTTCGCGGAGCACGTACCCCACCCCGCGCAGGGTGTGCAGCAGCCGCTTCTCGCCAGTGTCGATCTTGCGGCGAAGGTAGGAGACGTACGATTCGACGACGTTGACGTCGCCGCCGAAGTCGTAGCGCCAGACGTGGTCGAGGATCTTCGGCTTACTGAGCACGGTGCCGGCGTTGATCATGAAGTACCGCAGCAGCGTGAATTCCGTCGGCGACAGAGACACCGGCTCGCCGGCCTTCCACACGTCGTGGGTTTCTTCGTCGAGTTCGATGTCCGCGAACGTCAGCCGGACGCTGCGGGTCTCCTCGGCGCCTCTGCCGGTGCGCCGCAGGATCACCCGCAGCCGCGCCACCACCTCTTCGAGGCTGAACGGCTTGGTGACGTAGTCGTCGCCGCCGAGGGTTAGCCCGGTGATCTTGTCCTGCAACGTATCTCGAGCAGTGAGGAACAGCGCTGGCGCGTCGATGCCGTCGGCGCGCAACCGTCGCAGCAGACCGAAGCCGTCCATGCCGGGCATCATCACGTCCAGGATGACCGCGTCCGGGTGCACCTCCCGGGCGCGGTCCAGCGCGGCCGGACCGTTCGAGGCGGTGTGTACCTCGAATCCCTGAAACTTCAGGCTGACCGACAGCAGTTCGACGATGTTGGTTTCGTCGTCGACGACGAGCACTTTGGCTTCGGGTCGTGAATCTGGTAGCACCGCCACGCTCATGCGGACAGTCTTCACCCGCGGGTGTGCGGGAAACCTGGAACCCGCCTGGGAGCTTGCTGTGAGTTTCGTCCTTCGCCCGGCGAGAAGGCCTGCGGCGACGTGCATAGACTA
This sequence comes from Mycobacterium sp., assembly GCA_049280695.1. Classification (GTDB taxonomy): domain Bacteria; phylum Actinomycetota; class Actinomycetes; order Mycobacteriales; family Mycobacteriaceae; genus Mycobacterium. The sequence continues at coordinate 2,792 of JBAPQQ010000398.1, read as the reverse complement.
CGACCATGGACCCGAGCAAGGCCTTCGCGACGGTGTTCATCGCGCCGGCAAAGATCGGTCTGGCCGCCGCCGACGCAAGCCTGGCAGTCGCCGCGGCGGGGGTCGGGCTTGCCCGCGAGGTGCTCGGCGAGCCCAGCGCGCCCCCCACTTCCACGCTTGCCAGCCTGCTCGGCCTCGACTCGACTGTCGACAAGGCCAACCGGCTCGCCGTCCTGCTCGACGACGACGCGCCGCTGGGCCGCGCGCTGGCGCCGGGCGGTGCGATCGACGAGCTGATGCGGCCGGGCGGCCCGATGGACCGGCTGACGGCAAAGGGCGGGGCTTTGGACAATGCGGTGGCTCCGGGCGGTCTGATCGACCAGTTGCTCGAAGAAGGGGGTTTGGTCGACAGGCTGCTGGCCGAGGACGGTCTCGCCGAGCGGTTGATGGCGAAGGGCGGGTTGATCGACATGCTTACCGCCCGCAACGGCCCGCTGGAGCAGATCGCGTTCGCGGCAGAGACGCTGAATCGGCTGGTCCCGAATTTGGAGGCCCTGTCTCCGACCATCGACATGCTGCGGGAGGCGGTGGAATCGCTGAGCACCATGGCGAACCCGCTGACGAACATCGCCGACCGGTTCACGGGCCGGTCTCGGCCGCGACGGCCTCCCGGGTCGCGGATCATTCCCTCGGACAGGGTCGTCGAGGACGACGACAATCGCTGACCCGATCCCTGCTCACTGGTAGAGCACTTGCCTTGGCGCAGAACACCTTTTGCCGACAGCCTTCGAAATCGTCTCCACACCCGAGACAGGTCTTCGGCATAAGCCGCGCCTTGGGCTCACGGCCAACGAGAGTGGAGCCGCGTGAGAGACTCGAACTCTCGACATCCGCTTTACAAGAGCGACGCTCTACCAACTGAGCTAACGCGGCCGGCTCGATGAGCCGTGACGATTCTACGACCGATCGCACAGACGATCCCGCCGGTGCTGGTCGGCCGGCTCGAGAGCCGACGACCTCGCCGGTCTCTGCGGCTCGACCTAGCCGGATCTTGTCAGCCGAGCAGGCTTCTGAGCCGACTGAGGAAATAGACGCTTGCCGCCGCGAACGCCACGCTCGCTGCGGCCGACCCGGCGCATCCGCCCGGCGCGGGCGTCGGCGTGGGTGTCGGCGTCGGATCCGGCGTGGGCAGCGGTGATTGCTTCAACGTGGTCAGGTCGGTCTGCATCAACCGCGTCTCGTAGTCCCCCCACGTCGACAGGTTGAAGTGGAGATACTTCCGCTCCGATTCGGGGACGTACATCGAGCCCGACCACGGGTGGATCATCGGTGCGTACAGACCGGGCATCTGTGCGGACGTCACCAGAGTCATCGTCGTCGACCATGGTCCCTGCGGACTGTCGGCCGTCCGCAACACGATGTCGTTGTTCTGGTCGCCGTAGAGCATGACGTACTTCTCGAGGTATTCGTTGTACTGCACCGACATTTCGCTGACGCTGGGCAGGGTCGAGCCCAGTCGCGCGGTGGCCGCCGACGGGGTGTTGGCCACCCAAGTCGTCCCGTTCCAGTACTCGTACTTGGTCTGATCGAGGATGTCGGCTTCTTGCACCCGCGACAGGTACACCGTTCCCAGGCGCCCCGACGGAGTGCCGTACGCGTAGACGTAACCGTCGGTGATCACCCGGCCCTGGTCGTCCCGGAGGGGCGCGCCGTCGGCGTCGACTTGCACACCCTTGATGAATGCGCCCATTTGGAAGTTCTGGTTGCCCGAGACGAACGGCTTTGTCGACCTTCCCGGCGCCGCCGCGCGGATACTCGAGTCGGCGACTTGCCAGGTCTGTCCGTTGTCGTCCGAATACGCCATGCCTGAGTAGTTCGTCGTCCACTGGCCCGGCACATCCCAGGACCGAACGGACATGAAGCTCACGTACTGCCTTGCGTGGCCGCTCGCGTCGGTAACCGAGATACCGGCGGTCGGGATGATCGACACCTCGTTACCGATCGCGTAGCCCGCAATGTTGTTCCTGTCGACGATCTCCTTCGGATCGGCCGATCCGATGGTCGACGAGCCGCTGTAGATGTCGCCCGGTGCAGTATTCGGCACGTACAAGCCGTTGGACAGCAGGTTGTCCGGGCTGCGCAGCAGCGTGTTCATCCGCCACAGCCCGGTCCGCACCGGATAGGCGTTGGAAAAGGTGTCGCCGAAGGCGATGAGCACCTGATGCTCGTTGACCGGGGTATTCGGATCGTCTTCGATGCCGTTGTCCCACATGATCCCGAGATCGGTGCCACCGATGTTGAAGCGTTGGTCCGTCTGATTCAGGTTGCCCGGCCCGGTGACGTACTCGATGAAGAACGTGGCGGTACCGATTTGCACCGGTGTCCTCGTCGTCGCCGGATAATCCGGCGTCGTCACCGCTGCGGTAGCCGCGCTCATCAGCTCCGGCGCGGCACGGCTGGGGGTGCCGTACGACGGGTCGTGGACCACCAGATAGGTGACGGGGTCGGTGTCGGGATCGGTGACGGTGACCGAAACGTTGACGGAGCCGCCGGCGGGATCTGGGTCAGATACGGCCAGACTCATGACGGGCGAAGAGTCGGCCGACTCGACCGCCACCGCAACCGGCACGGTCGTGGTGCCACCGTGTGCGTCGTTGACGGTGACGTCGAAGTTGTCCTGCAGAGCGGCGGCCTCACCGGTGGCGTGGCCGGACGTGGAGGTGTAGGTGAAGGCGCCGGCGGGATCGAGGCTGATACTTCCCCCGGCCGGACCGCCGGCGACGTCGAAGGCCAGGACATCGGCGGGGATGGCG
>JBAPQQ010000397.1:0-6838 GCA_049280695.1 Mycobacterium sp. | reverse complement strand
TCCGCATGTTCCCACCCTACGGTCTGACAACAATCAAGGTCACGAGGCACGGGTGAACTCGCGGTGAACGCGGAGGTGCTCGTGTTACTCGCAGCTGACGTCGGCAGCGTTGGTGATGCTGAGATCTTGGGGCAGCGGGGTGGGAGTGCTGTGTGTGTCATGGCTCAGATGCACCTTGACCGGAGAGCCGCTGGGCGGCGGCGCGCTCACGGAGTCGAAGTCCCGGCCGAGCACCACCTGCACGACGTCGCCCATTCCCGAGACCCGCTCGATCTGGGGGTGGGGGAACGCCGACGCCACCGTCGCCGCGGCCCGCTCGTTCCCGGACGAGAAGAACACGGTTGTCGACTGCAGCGAACCTGGATAGTCGTCCGGCGTGGTGACCACAAAGCCGTGCTGCTGCAGCTCGTCGGCTGCGCTGGCGCCGAGGCCGTCCTGCTCGGTGGAGTTGGAGACGCGCACGGTGATGTTCTCCGGCTCGGTGGTCACTGCGTTTACCAGTTCACTCGTGTCACGTGGCGTGGCGGAGTTGGTGGCGGCGCTGCTGCTGGCCAGCGGGGAGTTGGTTGCGAATGTCGAAGTCGGTGCCGTGGTTGCGTCCTGGTTGTTCTCGCCCGGCAGCGGGTCGTCGTTGATGATCGCGTCGAAGAGGGCGCGATTGTCTTGGGTGCGCAGCGGCTCGTTGCCCTCCGAGTCCGTTTCGCCCGTCGGAACCGTGAGGAACGTCATGTGTCCCGCGGAGACACCCTGGATGGACTGACCGAGATCCACCAGATCCTTTGTCTTGACGTTGTCGACGGAGCTGTCGCTGATGAACGTGTTGACGACGTCGTTGAGTTTTCTGAGGCTGAAGAACACCTCGTTGGAGATCAGCGAGCGCAGCAGCGACGACAGGAACAACTGCTGTCGCTTGATGCGGCCGTAGTCGCCGTTGGTCTCGGTGGTGACCTGGCGGGCGCGGACGTAGTTGAGCGCGGTGCGGCCGTCGACGGTCTGCCAGCCGGCCTCCGGCAGCACGGTGCCGAGTTCGTAGTCCTCCAGCGCAGTGGTGCTGCACACTCTCACGCCGCCGAGTGCGTCGACCATCTTCGCGAATCCCGCGAAGTCGATTGCCATGAAACGGTTTATCGACAGCCCCGACAGCTTCTGGATCACTTTCACCAGACACTTGGGTCCACCGAACGAGTACGCCGAGTTGAGCTTCGTCTCGGTGTAGACCTGGTCTGCGCCGTAAGTGCCGGTCTGCTCGTCGTACACCGGCCCGTACTTGCCGGTCTGGGGATCCCACGCCTGGCACAGCATCGGCTTGATGGCCAGGTCACGCGGAAACGACACCGCCACAACACGCTTGCGGTTTGCGGGAATGTTGACCAGCATCACCGTGTCCGAGCGGGCGCCGCCGGCTTCCTCGGTGTCGCCGGCGCCCATGGCGGCGTTCTGGCCGAACCGGCTGTCGACGCCGACGATCAGGAAGTTCTCGTCACCGAACTGCGCGTTGGGGTCCAGGATGTCGCGTGAGTCGGGATCGAGTGCCGAGACGAAGTTCAGCCGGTTGTTTTTCGACGTGCTCCAATGCCAGGCCGCCCCGGTCAGCACGAGGGCAAGAGCCGACAGCAGGGCGGCGGCGGCACGGCCGGCCATGACAACCGGGCGGCGGCGCTTACGGGCCGGTCTGCGGGCGTGGTCGGGGCGGGGGTGGCCGTCGGCGGCCGGCAAGAAGGCGATCGGTCCATTGGTCTTACCGTGCAGCAGCGCCTCGGCGCGGCGGTGCCGGATCGCGGTGAGGTCGGGTATCTCCGACGCGGTGATGATCGGGATGCGCGCGGTGACCGCGTCGTCAGATGCTCCATCCGCAGTCTGGCTTGCCTCGTCGTCTTCGGACCGATGCCGCGATCGGCGACCGTTGCCGACCGCGCCGATCTTCGCGATGAGGTCGGCGACGGGCACGCCGTCGGCGTGGCTACCGCCGGAGGCGTCGGTTCCGGCGCCCGTCCGCGGGTCCGATTCGGAAACTGTCAGCCGTTCCCACGGCGCGGCTACCGGCGGCCGCGCGGCCCGGGTAAGCCACTGATTGGCTCCCTGATCGGATTCGTCGTCGCCAGAGCCACGGTGGTGACGAGGAGTGGCGTTGTCGCCGTCACTCATGTCCTACCGGCCTCCGACTCGAAAGTGGTACAGCCCGTCGCACGGCCGTGCGCAGCACGGTGCGCTGTATCTCTACTCGCCGCACTATGTCTTTTAACAGGGCAAGGCCTGCATCCGCCACTCGAGCGAGGTGCAGCCAGTGCTTCATCGTACTTAGGCATTCTGAGGACCTTGATCTCGGAACCGTCTCGGTTCAGCCTCCGGAGTGCATAACCTCCGCGCCGGCGGGCACCGCGCAGTCGTCGGGATCTGACAGCCAGCCGTCCGGCAGCGCCACCGGCGCCGCGGATCCTTGCCGCCCACGTGGACCCATCGCTGCCTGCGGAAACGCCACGTCGGGGTCCAGCTGCTCGAGCAGTCCGGCCAGTTCACGGCGCGTCTTCACCAGCGCCAATGCCCGGCGGAGATCGGCTCCCGCGGGGAAACCATGCAGATACCACGCGATGTGTTTGCGGATGTCGCGCATGCCTTTGTCCTCCCCGAAATGTGCCGCCAGCAGCTCACCGTGCCGGAGGACGATCTGCGCGACCTCGCCCAGAGTGGGCGGCTCGGCGGGCGGAGCGCCGGTCAGCACCGCGGACAGCTCGGCGAACAGCCATGGCCGACCCAGGCAGCCGCGTCCGATCACCACGCCGTCGCAGCCGGTGGTAGCCATCATTTCGACGGCGTCGTCCGCGTCGAAGATGTCGCCGTTCCCGAGCACCGGAATCGAGCGGACGCGTTGCTTGAGGGCGGCGATCTGGCGCCAGTCGGCGGCTCCCGAGTAGCGCTGAGCAGCGGTTCGCGCGTGCAGGGCCACCGCAGCCGCGCCTTCCTGCTCGGCGATCCAGCCGGCGTCCAGGTGGGTGTGGTGCTCGTCGTCGATGCCGATCCGGAACTTGACGGTCACCGGAATCCCGCTGCCTTGGGTGGCGCGCACCGCGGCCGAGACTATGTTCCCGAACAGCCTGCGCTTGAACGGGAGAGCGGCGCCGCCGCCGCGTCGTGTGACTTTCGGCACAGGACAGCCGAAATTCATGTCGATGTGGTCGGCCAGGCCTTCGTCGACGATCATCCGCGCGGCCGCGTAGGTGTTGCCGGGGTCGACGGAGTACAGCTGCAGCGACCGCGGTTGCTCGTCGGGAGCGAACGTGACCATGTGCATGGTTGCGGGGTGCCGCTCGACCAGAGCGCGAGCGGTCACCATCTCACAGACGTAGAGCCCGCTGACGGTTCCGGCGCGCGCGACCTCGAGTTCACGGCACAGCGTGCGGAACGCGACGTTGGTCACGCCGGCCATCGGCGCCAGCACCACCGGGCTGCGCAGCGCAATCGGCCCGATGCACAAGCTTGCCGGCAGGACTGCCGCCGGCATCAGCGCACGGAAGCCAGGACCCGCTTGGCGGTGAGCTTCTCGGCCTTGCGCGCTTCGCGCTCGAGGCGACGGCGCTTGGACTCCTCGAACTTTTCGCAGGCCTCTTCGAGTTCTTCGACGAGCAGTGCGAGATCGTCGCGCATGGCCGCCGCCTCGCCGGTGAAGTCCTCGCGCTCAAAGATCCGCCATTTCTTGAGCACCGGCATCACGACATCGTCGAGGTGGACCCGCGGGTCGTAGACACCGCCGACGGCGATGATGACCGCTTTGCGGCGGAATTCCGGAACGGTGTAGCCGGGCATCTTGAAGTTGCGCAGCACGCGGTGCAGCGACTTCATCGCCTGGTTCGGCGCGATCTCCAGACCGGCCTCGGACACGTCGCGGTAGAAGATCATGTGCAGGTTCTCGTCGGCCGACACCCGCTGCAGCAGCTGGTCGGCAACCGATTCGTTGCAGGCCTTGCCGGTGTTGCGGTGAGAGATGCGGGTGGCCAACTCCTGGAACGTCACGTAGACGACGGAGTCGAACAGGCTCTCGGCGAACAGATCGCCCTGCTGGTTCTGGCCCGGACTGAACCCGCGCGTCATCTGCTCGAGGCGGAGCTTCTCCAGTTCGACGGGGTCAATCGAGCGGGTGACCACCAGGTAGTCGCGCAGCGCGATGCCGTGCCGGTTCTCCTCGGCGGTCCAGCGGTTCACCCAGGTGCCCCAGGCGCCGTCCATGCCGAAGTTCATTGCGATCTCGCGGTGATACGACGGGAGGTTGTCTTCGGTCAGCAGGTTCTGCACCATCGCGACCTGGGCGACGTCGGAGAGCTTCGACTCCTCGGGATCCCAGTCGTGACCGCCGAGCGCATAGAAGTTCTTGCCGTCCGACCACGGGATGTAGTCGTGTGGGTTCCAGTCCTTGGTCATGGTCAGGTGACGGTTGAGCAGCTGCTCCACCAAGGGTTCGAGCTCGTGCAGAAGGTGCAAGTCGGTAAGGTCTTGCGTCATGAGGCCGCTCCCAATTATCTGTACCTGCGGGTTTGCACTCAATATTAAGTGTGTACGTCGGTGACATTCAAGTTCCCACGCCATCGGCGTGATGCGCGGGTGCGGGGCGGGCGATATCATGGGCGTGGGGGAATCAGCCCTGTGATCACCGAATTGAACTTGTCGGGCCGAAAGCGGAGGTGACCGGACGTGAGGAAGCTCATTGTCGCGGGTGTGGGCGCGGCGAGCGTCGTGATGGCCCTGGTCGGCCACGGGGTGGCCGGCGCCGACGCGATGAGCGACGTCACCGGAAAGTACTACGGCCAGGCCAAAGAGGTGCTGTCCTCGGCGGGTCTGACGCCGATCGTCGCGACGCGGGTGGGCGACCAAGTCGGCGACGACGATTGCGTCATCGACCGGATCCAGCGCGCCGATGTCGCCCGCAGCGCGGGAGCCTCGGCCTCGAGTACCGTCTATGTGCACCTGAACTGCTACGCCAACGTGGCCTCGTCCCAGCAGGCCGGTTATTCACGCCAGTCCCAACTCGGCCGTGCCGCGTACGAAGCTCAGCAGCAGGCAGCCGCACAAGCACAAGCCGAAGCAGAAGCCCAGCAGCAGGCAGAGTCCGAAGAGAACGTCACCGCCGAGAACCAGCGTTAAGACGCCGCCTGGGGCGAAGCCGCTGCGCTCAGCAGCAATGCGACGCAGTAGTCGATGAACTGCTCGCGGGTGGCGGTCAGCCGGCGGTCCAGATAGGCGGTGAACAACGCGGTGAGCGCGCCGATCAAGCCGGTGGCCACCATGTTCTGCAATGCCGGATCGCTGATCGTGGTGAGTTGGCGTTGCAGCAGTTTGATGAAGCCGGGCATCCACTCGGCCCCCGAGCGCACCAGAACGGGTTCCACTTCGGGTGCCAGCAGCAGCACCCGGCCGCGCACCGGGTCGTCGACCATCAGCGTGACGAACCGCTCGACCGCTTCGCGTGCCGTGGTGGCCGACATCAACGTTGCCATGGCCCGGGTGCAGACGTCGTCGTAGACGGCGCGCACGAATTCGTCTCTCTCCGAGAAGCTTTCGTAGAAGTAGCGCTCGGTCAGCCCGGCCGCGCGGCACACTGCCCGCACGGTCAGCGCAGGACCGCGCTCACCGCCCAGCAGGGTCACGCCGGCGGTCACCAGGTCGTCGCGGCGCCGTGCCTGCCGGTCCTCGATCGGCACACCCGACCAGCGGCCCGGCTGTCTGCTCTTCGCGCTGCTCTTCGCGCAAGCGCTCATCGCCCTCGTTGACCGGTCGGCACTGCTCTCCTAAACTGAAGTTGACAACGCACGTAGTCAGATTCAACTCCGGCGCCGATGGGGACTCTCACCCGTGACTCAACATACGTCCGACGCTGGTCCGCTGACCAGCGAAGCCGTGACTCGCGGCTGCCCCGCGGCCGCCGGCGGCTATGACGCGCCACCGACGCCGCTGGGCCCCGACTCGCTGACGTGGAAGTACTTCGGCGACTGGCGCGGCATGTTGCAGGGGCCGTGGGCGGGGTCGATGCAGAACATGCACCCGCAGCTCGGCGCGGCGGTCGAGCAGCACTCGACGTTCCCCCGGGAGCCGTGGCCGCGAGTCCTGCGGTCGCTGTACCCGATCGGCGGGGTGGCGTTCGACGGGGACCGCGCTCCGGTCACCGGCGCGCAGGTGCGCGACTATCACACCGACATCAAGGGCACCGACGCCAAAGGCCGCCGCTACCACGCCCTGAACCCCGACGTCTTCTACTGGGCGCATTCGACCTTCTTCATGGGGACCATCCACGTGGCCGAGCGGTTCTGCGGCGGCATCACCGAGGCCGAGAAGCGCCAGTTGTTCGACGAGCACATTGCGTGGTACCGGATGTACGGCATGAGCATGCGCCCGGTGCCGCAGACGTGGGAGCAGTTCCAGGAGTACTGGGACCGGATGTGCCGAGAAGTTCTCGAGGACAACAAGGCGACTCGCGATGTGTTGGACCTTGCGCACTACCCGAAACCCTGGTTCGCCCAATGGATTCCGGACATGCTGTTCATCCCGCTGCAGCGGCATCTAGTCGCTCCGCTGATGGTGTGGCTGTGCGTCGGACTGTACGACGAGCCGGTGCGTGCACTGCTCGGCTACAAGTGGTCCCGCCGCGACGAGTGGCTGCACCGCCGGGTCGGCGACGCCGTCCGGCTGGCGTTCTCGTTGCTGCCGGCCAGGCTGCGAAAGCATCCGCGGGCCCGGGCCGGACTGGATCGGGCCAGCGGCCGCCTGCCGCATGATGCCCCGTTGCCGGAGACGCCGGCGCGGAACCTGCCGCCGCTCGACGAACGGCACAAGCCCACCCACTACTGCCCGG
>JBAPQQ010000396.1:0-2136 GCA_049280695.1 Mycobacterium sp. | reverse complement strand
CTCTGTCGCTGACCCACGCTCGGGTTCTCATCAGCGCTATGAAGCGAGAGGTGGGCACCTCCTTCAGCAGAGTGGTCGAATCGATGTTGTTGCCGAATTCGGTTGCGGCGAAGCTGTAGGAACTTGTCGGGCTCGCGTAGCGGCTGGGGCGCAGGCGCATGGACAGGTCGTATTCCGTCACCGGCGCCAGGTCGGTCTTGCCGATGATCGTCGCGGCGTAGTCGGACCTTCAGGCTTCCCACCGGTCCAGGTTTATGGATGCGGTTATCGTGCATACCGCTGATCTCTAAGGGCTGGATCGGATTTTCGTCCAAGACGAACGAGAACCGCTCCGACACTTCAGTATTTGGGTGCGGCGCGACAGCAATCTGGAACTCCAACGTCGTCGGCGCGGTGATCTCGACTTCGAGCTCTAGGTCTGCTCTAGGTCTGCTGCGCCCGCACCCACTCGAACAGGCTGGCGGGTACGCCTGGCCCCGATATCCCACACACGCCACGCCGAGAAACTTGTCGGCGTCTCTCGTCCACGCGATAGCGCCATCTCGGTCGGGCAGGTAGGCCCCTGGCGCGCGCCCGCAGACGACAGACCGGTATCTCGAGCCGTCGGATTTCGTCAGCGGAATGGGATCAGGCGACCGCATGCCGGGACACGCCGCGCCGCCGCAAATCGAGCCCCCGAATATCCGGGCCGTTGACAGACTTGACGGCGCTAACAAAGGTGGTCTGACCAGCCACGTTGTCGGCGCTGGCAAGAAGGGCGTTTCGGCCCACCGTGCGCGGCAAGCGGCCTACGCTCGCAAGATGGAGCCCGATCCAGAAGACATACCCGACTTCTCGCCGTTCAGCAAAATGCGGCGGATGCAGCTCGATCCCGAATCCGTTATCGGAAGGGAACTCCTCGACCGGTTCGCCGAGTTCGACGAATCCTTTACCGGCAAGAGCCGGATATGGTCCGTAGTCGTGAAACTCATTGGACTAACAGCCATGTGCTCCAAGGCAGTGATCGACCTTGAGAAACAGGTGATCGACCTGAGGCGGGAGGTGCGATCGCGCGATAAGGAGTAATAATCGGCTCGCGCGAGAGCGGCAAAAAACACGCACTACCCACCGGAATCGGCCGATTCGACATACCACCAATACCGTCCTACTGCCTGGCTCCGAGCACGCCTCCTTGAGGTGCCCAGGAGGTCGTTCAAGATCAGGCGACTGTACAACGCCAGGCGGTGGAATGGCGAGCGACCGCGGGCTCGTCCCCACAGCAGGTCGATCGGGAATGTGGCGGTTGGGACGAAGAGGAGGTCGGGCCCACCGCCACCAACGATCTGGTATGGAAGGTGGGCATGACCGTCCCGCGCGTAGCGCGTCTCGGGCGTGGCCGCAATGCCACGAGCATCCCATGACGGCGGCACCGGCGTGGGAGCGAAGGTGTTCGTCGTTGGTACTGAGGGCATTCAGCACAAAAGTCCCTCCGCGACGCCCCAACGGGCCTTTACCGATCGACACCAGCTGGTTGATCGAGTCCGCGGGAAGGTCGTCGTCGACAACCGCCGTCACCACCAATTTGTTCAGCGTGATCGCACCCTTGTGGTTGTCCAGGAAGGCGATGCCGGCAGCATCGCCGGTGGCGATGCGCACCAACGTCTGCCGCAGCGCCAATAGAGTCCCGTCGACCATTCGCCATTGGCCCTCGACGAAAGCCTCCGCGACCGCATGAAAGTCCATCGGGCACCGGCCCGGCGCTACACCGAACAACGCGGGCGGGCACATTGACCGCGCGTAGCGGCTCCACCACCAGGTGCGCGAAGTCGCGGCACACCCCGGCACCCGCGAGCGGAGTGTCCACCGCTCCATCGATCGAGTCGCTGGAATCTGGCAAGTAGTGCAGCCGGTTGCCCACCTACAGCCTTATCGTGACGGCGGCGCCCATGCAAAGGTGTCCACGCCCGTGGCGACCCGTTTAGGACTGCGGTTGTCGAGATCGCTTACCACCAGCGAGCTTTCGGGGGAAGTGTCGAGGTAGGCGACGAAGACGTCGACGCCCCATGCCGGTCCCTGAGCGGCGGCCGCGCCTCGACGGGAACGGGTCGCCGAACCGCGGCCGGCCGAAGCGCCTGCCCCCGAGTCGATCACCGCGTC
>JBAPQQ010000395.1:0-2182 GCA_049280695.1 Mycobacterium sp. | reverse complement strand
GCGTGATAGCCGCCTCCCGTTCGTCGATCTTGGCCATCGCGAAGCCGACGTGTACCAGCACCCAGTCGCCGACCTGAAGGTTGTCGTCGGCCAGCAGCCGCACACTGATGGTCCGGCGCACACCGTTGACGTCGACCTTGGCCAGATACTGTTCGGCGTCGACGATGTCGACCACCTGGCCGGGTATCCCCAAACACATCGGCGTTCTCCTTCTCAGCAGATCCTCGGCAGCGGGTCGCCGACAAGCATGTCGACGATCCGGCTGCCGCCGAACGAAGTCCTCAGTGCCACAATGCCGTGCGGCTCGGAAACCATCTCGCCGACGACGGTCGCGTCGGTGCCCTGCGGGTGCGATCGCAACGCGGCGACGGCCGCGTCGGCTTCGTCGGGTGCGACGATCGCGACGAACTTGCCCTCGTTGGCGACGTACAGCGGGTCGATGCCCAGCATGTCGCAGGCGCCGAGCACTTGCGGCTGAACCGGAAGGCTCGCTTCGTCGAGGATCAACGCGAACGGGGCGTCCTTGACCAGTTCGTTGCACACGGTGCCGACGCCTCCACGCGTCGCGTCACGCATCCATCGCGTCGACGGAGCGGCCGTCAGCAGGATCTCCACCAGCTCGTGAACCGGTGCGGTGTCGGAGGCGATGTCGGCGTCGATGGCCAGATCTCCCCGGGCCAGCATCACCGCCATGCCGTGTTCGCCGATTGTCCCGGACAGCACGACCTTGTCTCCGGGTTGGACGAACTCGCGGGCGAGCCTGCGGCCCTTCGGGATCACGCCTACGCCGGCAGTGGAGATGTAGACGCCGTCGGCGGCGCCTTTGCCGACGACCTTCGTGTCGCCGGTGACGATCTGCACACCCGACCGGGCCGCCGCTTCGCTCATGTCCGCGACGATCTCGCGGAGTTCGGCAATCGGGAAACCCTCCTCGATGACGAACGCTGCCGATAGCCACTGCGGGCGCGCGCCGGCCACAGCCAGGTCGTTGATCGTGCCGTGAACCGCGACGTGCCCGATGGAACCGCCCGGATAGCGCCGCGGCGCAACGACATACGAGTCCGTGGAAAATGCCAGCCGCTCACCCGACGCGGTTTGCAGGGTCGCGGCGTCGCCGAGTTGCTCGAGTTCGGTGTTGCGGAACGCCTCGAGGAAGACCGCGTCGACGAGCGCCGCCGAGGACTTTCCGCCCGCACCGTGCGCGAGCGTCACCACGTCGTCGAGCAGCCGCGGCCGGCGCTGCCGGAACTTGTCGATGCGTTCCAGCACCCGGTCTTCGCGTTCGGCGGCGCTGGCCGCGTTGGTGGTCAAGTCTGCACTCCGTTTCTCGGGCGGACCATGTGCTGCTGAGCCACCGACCAGAGCCGGTAGCCGAGCATCGCATGGCTTTCCTGAATGCGATGAATGCTCTGCGAGTGCACGGTGAAGCAGAAGTCGAGATCGTCGGCCACCGCCATCCGCCCGCCGTCGTGGCCGGAGAACCCGAGCGTCAACAACCCTCGCTGCTTCGCCTCGGTGATCGCGGTCATCAGGTCCTCGGAGTTGCCCGACGTCGACAGCGCGATCGCGACGTCGCGGTCGCGGGCGTGAGCGATGATCTGCCGCTTGAAGATCAGCTCGAACCCCACGTCGTTGCCCAGCGCGGTCACCACGGCCTCGTCCGCGGCCAGCGACCACGCCGCAACCGCTCGACCCCGTGCCGGGCGGCTGAAGAGCGAGGCCAGCGTCGCGGCGTCGGTGGAACTTCCGCCGTTGCCGAACGTGTAGAGCCGGCCGCCGCGCAGGAAGCGCTCGGCCATCTGGGTTCCGGCTGCGCTCAACGCGCCGCCGTACTCGTCGAGCGATTCGCCTTGCAGGCGAGCACTTTCGGTCGCTTTGCCGCGCGCCGACGCTGCGAGATCGTCGAGCAGGCTCTTGGCGTCGGTCTCCTCGGAGTCGATGAACGGATACAGGAAGCCGGTGCTTTCGGTCATCGGGCCACCTCGCTTTCGATGCGGGTGATCGCGGCGCCGGCGTGCACGAGCACGAGGTCGTTCGGCGCGACGTCACCGACCATCGTCACGTCCACCCATTCCTCGCCCGCGGCGGTGCGGACCAACGCCGCCTGCATCGAGCCGGCCGGCTCCAGCACGACTTCGGCGAGTCGGCCCTCGTCGCTGCAGGTGACGCAGACGTCCTCCGC
>JBAPQQ010000394.1:0-2387 GCA_049280695.1 Mycobacterium sp. | reverse complement strand
ACTATGAACAGCTCGCGTCGAACACCAACGACCTGCTACGCAAGATTGTGCGCACCGAGATCGGGATGGTCACCAAGCCGGTCGACGCAGCGCGAACCGAGGATTTGTACGGGTTCCTGCGAAGCTTCGTGCGTGGCAAGAGCGAGCCGGCAAGCGAACAAGACGACAACCCGAAGCACGCTGATTAATTGCCGCGGCGGGAAGCGGATCTGCCAGAAGGGCGGTGCAAGGCTGGTTTGAGGCGATGACATCGCTTGGTCAACTCATCTATAGTGCACCCGGCGACAGCGATTCGCCGAAAGACATTTGAGGGCAAATTCAGCCCATGTCGACCCAGGTAGTCAGGGCTAGAGCCCCAGCGCCGGACACGGCCAATAGGATCACATCGAACGGGCGAAGGCGCGGAGGTTCTGCAGCGCCGATCCGAATCTCGCGAGCGATAAGGAAGAGCGGAACCGTCACACTGATGGCGACGAAGAATCCGCCGACAATGTAGAGCCAGACGAATCGCACTCCGTACTTCCTGGCTTCGACAACCATGAGGATGACGACGGACATGCTGAGCATCAGCGCGTCGGCGGTGATGTTGCGCGAGGCGGCATTGACCTTGGTGTCGCGCCAGAAGTTGTCGAAGAACGCGGCCAGGCCGCTATGTGTGTAAGCAACGGTCTGGCTCCATGTCGCAATAAGCGCCAGGAGCGCGATCAGCGCGTACACGGCGCACAACACTTTGCGAGCGAGGGGTATCGATGCGGGTTGAATCTCTTCGGTTGATGTCATGGACACACGCTAGGGGAACGCCACCCTTGGTTAGAGGGATTGACCCGACGCTGAGCACGGCAGTACAACTTCAAGTTCGACGGATACGTCGGCCCCACCGGCCAGGGCACCGTATGGTCCACATCGCAGAACTGCGCCGGCGGTAAGTCCCGACCCTTTTCCCGTCCGGGACGATGATGTTGCTTGTTCCATCCACGTCGCCCCGTCCCAGTACCGAGTTCCACTCGCGTCTTCTGGATCCGGATACCATCCCGGCGGCGGCGCCGTCATGTCGTCGGCCCGGCGCTGCTCATACGCACAGGCGCGGGCCATCGCCCGAGACACCGCGGCGACACAGCGTCGTCGCCTCGACTTTCTTGAGCGTGAATCTGTCGCCGAGCACCCCGAAGACGTGCAACCGCTCCCCTGCAATGGAGTCGTCCGGGAAACCCAGCACGTCGTAGGTCACCTCGCCGACGTCTCCGACCGTCGTCGGTGCGATGGTGACGGTCACCCGCGACTTCGGATCCTCGGCGGGCGACTCGGCCGTCGCAACGTTTCGGCCCAGCTCGAGCATCGACTCGGCGGTCGGTGGTCCGCCGAGCTTGTCGACGATCCGGCGCGTCACGTCGTCCGTGGCACCCAGGTAAGCAAGAGACGTCGAATCCGCCCAACCCGTCACCCCGGCGGCCGTCACCTCGAACCAGCGCGACGAGTCCACCTCCCGGGCCTTCCCGGTGGCGACGACGTGGTCTTCGAGCGGTCCCAGCGAGGCGACGACCGGTTGGTCGGAACCCGGTGCGGAGTGAAGTGGAAGTGTCCCGTCGTACTGGATGCCGACGACGGCCAAGGTCGCCCCCGCGGGCGGGCCGGAAACGGCCGAATCGCGTTCCTCACCACGGTTTCCGCATCCGCTCACCGACACCGCCGCGAGCACACCGACAGCTACCAGCCGCAGTGCCAATCGCCAGCCAACGATCGCCATTGCCACATCATGCGGCACGGCGCAAGTGATCGCCAATGAGCGAGGAGCGCCGAATCGCTCCTCAAGACGCACCCGCCAGCAAGACTGGAGGGGTGATCACTTCTGACGAAGCCGGACACCCCGCGCGGCGTGATCGCTCACGAATAATCGTCATGATGCTGGCGGCCACGAATGCGCTCGCCGTGGTTGGTTTCATGCCGCCGTGGCGGGATTCGGTGTCGCCGGACATCGGTTGCATCGATGGCTGACGGGTCGCTTAGTTTGGAGGTTCGAATGCATTTCATCGTTCGGTTCATGCGCGCCGCTATGGTGGCGCTCGTCGTCGGGTTGGCGTGCGCGGCACCGGCTGCGTCCGATCCTGGGCCGGGGACGGCACCACTCGAGTTGGCCGATACCGCTTGGCAATTCGTCGAGGTACTCGGTGCGGCACCGCCCAGCACGGCCGAGGCGACGCTCGGGTTGTTCGCGGACGGTACTGCTACGGGCCGCTCGGGGTGCAACCTGTTTTACGGGCGCTATGTCGTCGTCGACGAGGGTCTGACTTTCACAGACCTCGGCTACACCAAGATGGCGTGCGCACCGGAACTCATGAAGACCGAGACGGCCGTGCAGGCGGCCCTCAACCGCACCACAAGCGGAATGA
>JBAPQQ010000393.1:0-8554 GCA_049280695.1 Mycobacterium sp. | reverse complement strand
CTGCGCGCTGGTGATGATCCCGGCTTACCTCGTCGGAACACCCGATGCGCCGCGGACACCGCAGGCGGCACGCGACTACTACGGCAGGGGACTGGCTTTCGTCACCGCCAACGGCACGCTGCCACTGCTGCATATCCTGTTCGGGCTGGCGTTCTTGGGCGTGCTCGTCGCGATGCTGCGCCACGCGGCCGGCCCCAGCGCCGCGGTGTACACCGCTCTGGCGGGCGGCGTGTTCTTCTTCGCGCTCACCGCGGCCGGTTTGGCTGCCGAGGTGGCATACCCCGCCACGGTGCTGCGCTTCGGCAACATGCCGATCACGGAGTTCGACCAGCCGCTGCTGACGCTGGCCACCTGGCTGTACCACTACTGCCAAATCGGTGCAGCGGCAATGATATTCGCGACGTCGGTGGCGATCTGGCGAACCGGCGTGCTGCCGAAGGTGACCGCGGCGCTCGGCGTGTTCGGCCTGCCGCCGCTCGTGCACTACTCGATACCGCTGCCGGCGGCGCTGTCCAGTCTGCTGTGGATCTTCATGATCGGGCTGATCATGATCCTGGCGCCGCCGACAGCGCGGGAATCGGGCTCGGAAACCGACCGGTCTGCGGGTCAGTCGACGTCCGAGTGAGGCTGCCAGGAGCGCAACGTGCGCAGCAGCGCGTTCTTCTTGTAGTGATGGCTCGTCATGCGGCGCAGGATGTTGTCGAGTGCCTCGACCGCGTCGTCGATATAGGGTCCCTTGTTCAACATCACGCACTCGGCCCGCTCACTCATTGCGGCGTCGCTGATCTCGGCCCGGGACGGCACGCCGGTCTTGGCGAGCTGCTCCAGTACCTGGGTAGCCCAGATCACCGGCAAGTGCCCGGCTTCGCACAGCCACAGGATCTCCTCCTGCACTTCGGCCATGCGTTCGTAGCCGCACTCCACGGCGAGGTCGCCACGGGCGATCATGACCCCGACGCGGCGCCGCCGCATGGCGGTGAGCAACAGCTGCGGCAGCCTTTCGAACGCCTCGCGGGTCTCGATCTTGAGCACGATTCCCAGCCGGTCGTCGCCGAGCCGCGTCAGTTCGTCGAGAAGCTGCTCGACGTCGGACGGATAGCGCACGAACGACATCTGCACCACGTCCGCGATCTCGACGACGTGCCTCAAGTCGTCCAGATCCTGCCGCGTCAGCGCCGACATCGGAAGCTCGGTGTCGGGCAGGTTGATTCCCTTGCCGGCCTTCAACTTCGCGCTGCCATGCGGAGGGTGGTCGATGCGCACAGCAAGCACGTCTGGGTCGACGGAAACGACCCGCCCCCGCAGCTTGCCGTCGTCGAAGAACACGGTTTCGCCGACCTGCGCGTGGTCGAACACCTCCGGCAGGGTGCAACCGATGCGCGGAATCGTCTGCGGGTCGACGGGTGCCGGCGAGCAGTCGCGAGTCAGGTGCAGCACGTCGCCGGCGCTCAGCCGAATGCTCTGCTCAACAGGAGCCAGGTCGGCCACTTCGGTGTCGTCGTCTTGGACCGTGAGCCGGGTGCGGGTCGCCAGATACGTCGTCTCCTCACACGTGACGACGAACCCTCCGGGGCGGCTTGTCATCTCCAGCCGCCGGCGGGATCCGCGCGTATCGGTCAGTTCGATCACGTCAGCGGTTCGCCGTCTGGTGAGCCAATCGTCGGGCACCGGCACCGTCACCAGCCCGGGCGCGGGCGGGGTCACCGGACTCTGCGCTGATGTGACCCAGCCCCGGGCGGGCGCCGTGGTTCGTCCCCAGGCGTCGCGGCGGGGGTGAAGCCGCACGACACGCGGGCCCGGTTCCAGTGGGCCGGTGCGCAGTTTGGGCCCGGCGAGGTCCATCGCGATCAGACACGGCGTGTTCGCGTCGCGCGCCGCCGTGCGGACGCTGCCGGCCATGGTCCGCCACGCCTGCGGGTCGTCGTGGGCGCAGTTGATCCGCGCGACGTTCATCCCGGCCTCGAGCAGCCCACGGATCAGCGACGGATTCGTCACGGCCTCTGACGGCAACGTGACCATGATGCGCGCTGCCCGTCCGGAAGGCAGCGGGCCCAGCAGGTCAACGGCGTTCTGCCGCAGTAACTTCGCACCCTCGTCGGCGCCTCCCGCAACGCGGTCCGGCGGCCACCAGCCACCGCCGAGCATCGCTTCGATCGCCGAGGCGACCAGTCGCAGCGTCGCCTGCACGTGCGGCTCGCTGCGTCCCAGCGACGACAGGCCGACGGAAGCGAGCTCTGACTGCATCTGCCGCAGGTCGACCTGCCGGAGCGCCCAGTAGTGGACGAGATTGCGAGCACTGAAACGGTTTTCGGGAACTGTCTGGGCAATCCATACCTGCCACGTCGCTTCGGCCTCGGAGAGCCGGTGCAACAGGTAGTCCGTGCGCGCGCGCAAGCGCACCAACTGTTCGACAGGCCCGGAGCGGCAGACGGATGCGCTCATCCACGCGACCGTAGGCGACCCAGGTTGCCGGTTGGTGAACTGGTTGACAGCCCCGCGCAGCGGGTACCCATTTCAGCCTGGGGAGAAGGAGGGCGAGATGACCAAGACGGATAACGATAATCGTGGCGGACGGATGCGCATCGCGCGCAGTCGCGGCGCAGCGAGCGGGATCTTGCTGATGCTGTTGGGTGTGTGGGGAGTGTTGATTCCCTTCATCGGACCGCAGCTGGACTTCGCATACACGCCGGATCAGGCATGGACGTGGACCGCGGCGCGTGGCTGGCTGGAGGTATTGCCCGGCGCGGCGACAATTGCCGGTGGCCTGCTGCTGCTGGCTTCCCGCAATCGCGCCACGGCGATGTTCGGTAGCTGGCTCACTGTGCTCGCCGGCGCCTGGTTCGTAGTGGGGCGCGCGTTCGCGGGTCCGCTCAACCTGGGTGATCCCGGCGCGCCGGTCGCGTCGACCGAGACGAAGCGGGTATGGCTCGAACTTGCCTACTTCTCCGGGCTCGGCGCAGTGATCGTGTTCCTCGGCGCCCTTGCATTGGGCCGGCTGTCCGTGCGCACCCTGCGTGACGTGCAGTATGCGCAGCGGCCCGTCTCCGAGACGGAGCCCACCCCGGCTGCCGCGCCGGAGGTGGACGCCGAGCGAAGCGACACTGAGGCTGCCGAGCGAAGCGACACTGCGGAGCACGACGAGCGGGTGGCCGAGCCCGAAGCAGCGCACGAGACAACCACGACTCGCTGAGAACGCCGGACTGGGCGCCGAATTAGCATCGAGGTCACGACCTGGAATGCTGTTTCGCGTGGAGCGGCATCGGTGGCTTGTTCTCGGAGAGGACGCGCTGCCCGACGGCGAACAGTGGCTCTCGCCCGGCGAGGCCGAGGTGCTGCGCCGGCTGCGCTACACCAAGCGCCGCACCGAATACCTGCTGCGCCGGTTGGTCACCAAGCATGCGGTCGCGTCGGTCACTGGCCGCAGCGTCGACCCGGCCGAGTTGGCCGGCATCGAAGTCCGCAACGCTCCCAGCGGGGCCCCGTTTGTTTGCGTCGACGGCGATCCCGTCGGTTTCGGGGTGTCGATCAGCGACCGCGCGGGATGGGCGGTATGCATGACGTGCCCAACCGAATCACCCGCTCTCGGTTGCGATCTGGAACTGGTGGAGCCGCGGACGCCGGGCTTCGTCGCCGACTTCCTCACGCCCGCCGAACAACGGTGGGTTGCCTCGCACCCGGACCGCGACGTGGCCGCGAACCTGCTGTGGTCGGCGAAGGAAAGCGCGCTGAAGGTGCTGCAGACCGGGCTGCGTCGCGACACCCGCAGCGTCGAAGTGACCGTCGACGAGCCGCGCGGCGACGGTTGGGGCGCACTGACGGTGCGCGCGGTCGAAGGACCGCTGTTTCCGGGCTGGTGGCGGCGCGACGGACGATTCGTCTTGACGACGGCAGCCCGGGTGGCACACGAGCCGCCGGCTCCGCTCGGTGACCCGGCGGTCCTGAGCGCCGCGCAGCCGCGGCACTCGTGGCTGCATCGACCGCTGCATGTGCCCCCGGCGGCAGTCGAACGATGAACGGTGTGTGAGTTCCGGCAGCTATCGGAAGGGCAGCTGTCTGCGGAGCCAATTCAGGGGCTGTGGGGGCTGGGACGGCGGATCGGCTTCGGCGGACCACCCCGCAGCGGTGATCTCGAGGCGCCGTTGCTCGTCGATGAGGCCCTTCAGTTCACGAAACGCCGCGACACGGGCGGTCACGGCATCGGCGGCGTTCGATACCGGAGGGGACGGCGTGGCCGCCACCCCGTACAGCTCGGCGGACAACCGGCTGCGCGCTTCGTCGCCGGCACCCACGCTCCGACGGGCACGGTGAACCAGGCGCCGCCCACCGTCTCGGCCGTGACGAGCATCGCCACGAATGCGGCGATCCCCAGCATGGCGAGGACAGTCAGCTGCTTCTGCGACGGGGCTTCACGATGGGGTGCGAACACGACCGGTATGACGCCCTCGACGACAGAACCAATCACGAGTACAGACCGAGGGCCCCGAGCACGACCCAGATCACGATCCCGCCTTCCCGCAGATCTCCTGGGGCCAATGCTAGCGACGACGACCGACACCGCAGGGGGCTCGGCGCCGGCACGAACGGCCGGCTACACCGCTGACATTCCCCGCTCGAGTGCGTCGACGATGTAGGGCCGCAGCGCCTCGGCCGCGATGATGCGGTCCACCGACCCGACCGCCAGCGCCCGCTGCACGGTATGGATCCGGTCGAACTCGTCGGCCACCTCAGACAGCTTGGCCGCCCGCACCACCGCGGTGACCTCGGCTAGGCGTGCCCGGGCCGCCCCGGCGTCCGACCCGGTGGCTGTCCGGACACGCTCGGCGGCCTCCAGCACCTGTGGGTCCTGCTGCGTGCGTGCGTTCACGTCGCGGGCGAACACCGTGGCCGCGGCCGGCGGGCCGCCGATCACCGACGCGAAAGAGCCTTCGACTGCGGCGATTTCGAGGTTCTCGTTGAGCCTCTTGGAGAACACCACGAACGCACCGCCGTGGTATCGCGAGACCACGACGAACACGATCGGGCCGCGGAAGTTGGTGACGGCGCGGCCGATCTCGGCGCCGTATTCGAGCTGCCAGCGGCGCATCGACTCCGGTGAGCCGTCGAACCCGGACAGGTTGGCCAGCACCACCAGCGGGCGATTGCCGCTGGCGCCGTTGATCGCGCGGGACAGCTTGCGCGACGACTGCGGGAACAGCGTGCCCGACGTGTACGACGACGGGCCGCCGGCCGGCACGAACCCGCGCCGCGCCACGGTGTGGGATTCGATTCCCAACAGGCACACCGGGATACCGCCGACGTGCGCGTCCCACACGATGGCGGTCTCGGCTCCGCGCCACTGCCCCCAGCGCTCCAGCGGCGCGGAGTCGGCGTCGGCGACGGCGCGCATCACCGAACGCATGTCGAACGGCTTCTTGCGCTCCGCGTTGTGCGAGGAGGAGAAGACGTCGCCGACGGTCGCCATGTCGGAGCCGCCGATCGGCGCGTGCGGCGCGGAGCGCACGTCGCGGTCGAGTGGGTCGGTGGTGGCCCGCCGTCGCGGCCACGACTCGCCGGGGACCACATAAGTGTGCTCGTAGTGGCGCAGCAGGATGTCACACGCGTCGGCGAGCGTGGGCGCCCAGTACTGGCCCTGGCCGTTCGGTCCCATGATCCGGTCGAAGCCACCGATGCCGAAGTTGTCCTCCGCCGACACCCCGCCCGAAAAGTCAAGGGCCTGTTTGCCTGTCAGCACCATCGCGCTCGCCGGTGTCATCACCAGGATTCCCCGGGTGTGCATCAGCATCGTCGACTCGGCGTTCCAGTACGGCTGCGCACCGACGTTCACGCCGGTGACCACGACGTTGACTTCGCCACCGCGCTGGGTGAATTCGATGATCCGGCGCAGCACCGCGCTGATCCAGTCCATGTTCTCGGTGCCGCTGTCCATCGCGATCTTGGCGCCGGAGGACAGTGTGAACCATTCCACCGGCACACCCATTCGCTCGGCCAAGTCCAGGCCGGCGATGATGCGCAGGCACTCCGGCTCGGCCAGGTTGCCCAGCCCGCGGGTCGGGTCGCCGAACAGCGCCACCCGGACCATGCCTTCGGACACCTTCTCGGTGTCGTTGCGCAGCAGGCCGACGACGATGTTGGCGGTGTTCTGCCCGTACGGCCGCTCGACCGGGACGAGCTCGCCGCGCTCGTCGAGGTCGTGTTCGGCGAACTGTCCGGAGGGGAAACGCGCGACGGCGTCCGCCGGGGGAGTCAGCATTCGTATGATCTCGTAGGGGTAGGGAACACCGAACCTGTTGGCGCGCAGCAGCTTCTGGTGGTAGGGCGAGAGGGACCGGATCGGCTCGGCGCCGGGCGGGCGCTCGCGTACCGTCACCCCGCCGCCCAGGCCCTCGATGTCGAGAACCCGCTCACGGCCGTCGGCCAGGCGCACCCGCAACACCAACTTCTCCATTCCGGCGCCGGCCGCCAGCGGCGCCACCGACCGCGCCAACTCGGGCCATGCGTCGCGCGGGACGTCCCAGGTGGGCCGCACGTACAGCACGATCCGGTTGGCCACCGGGCGGTTCTTGGGCCCGAACGTGGCCAGCGCTTCGCGCATCGCCGACAGCGCCTCCAGGCCCATCAGCTCCAGCCGCGGGTAGCGCAGGCCCCCGTTCTCGGCGCGCACCGGCGTGAGGTCGCGGACCTCGGCGAGCGCGAACAGCCGCTGGTCGGCCGGATTGTCATGCGCGACACCGTGAAACACATAGACGTCCTCGGCCGAGCGCAGCCGGTTCAACGCGAAGTTCGACAGCCGCCACAGGTCCAGTCGCTTCGCGATCATCGGGTGCAGGTTGCGGTAGAGCGGATCTTCGACGAATTGGCCGTCGCGCTGCCGGTACGTCACGTGGTAAGTGCGGAACCGTTCCGGGTCCCGGCCCTCCAGCGTTGTCACGGTCAGGTCGAGCCGGTGCAGCAGCCGCCCGAAGTCACAGTCCGCCAGCAGCTTTTCCGCCTGAGCCAGGACGGCCTCGACGGCCTCGTCGTCGCGGATTTCGCCGTGCCGCCACAGCGCCAAATCCACCACCACCTGCCGTCCGGCATCGGCCCCGCGCAAGTGCGCGGCAATCGCCCGGGACAACTCGGGCAGGTTGATCAGCGGGGCGTACGCCGCGACCAGGTGGATCGGCTGGTCGTCGGTGTCGTAGTCGGCCGAGCCGAGCAGCCAGCCGTCGTATTCGGATGCCGCCAGGTTGCGAAGCTCGCGGATCCGGTAGAAGCGGCGGGTGTAGACCTCCAGCAGCGCCCGATGCAGCGCGGGGTCGCTGGTGTCGAGCCAGCGCCGGCGCAATTCGCCGCGCAGTGGCTGTGGACAGCCGACGAGACGGTCGACGAGCTCGGCCCGCTCGGCTCCGCCGGAGTCGGCGAGCGCGTCGAGATCCCGCTGCGCCTGCGCATATTCTTCGCTTACGACGACCGCCAGCAGCGGCTCGTCGAAGTAATGGAAACGCACGTCGCGGGCCAGGTCGGAGACCACTTGCTGACGCCCCCCGATGGCGGCAAGCCCGTCCAGTCGCGTGCGCATCTGCTCGTCGGCAAGCCGTGCGAGCTCGGGATGGTGGCGCAGCCGGCGCTCGAGGATCGCGGTCACCGCGGGCACCAGATCGGCCACCCGGCGGAACGAGCGGAACATCCAGACGACCGCCTCTTCCAGTTCGGGAGTGCGGTCCAGCGCGCGTACACCGTAGCGCTGCAGCGCCCGTTCCAGCCGCCGGCGGAACGACTCGGGCAGATCGGCCCGATCCGCGTCCAGCCACTGCAGATACGACAGCAGGTACTCCTGGGTGCTGCCGGTGAAAAGCGTCTCCTCCGAATCGGTTTCGGCGCGCGGGCGGTACAGCGAGCTGACGTCGGTGAACAGTTCCAGCAGCTCGTCTTCGCAACGCAGCAGATCCGGGTCGGCCGCGGCGGCCGTCTCGCTGAGGTCGCGCTGCCGGGTCAGCATCGTCTGCACCGAGCCGGGATCCAGGTCGTAGCCGAGCAGATAGCTGCGCAGCGCGTCGTACGCCTGCGGGGCCGGTGCGCTGTCGGGCGGCTCGGTATCGGTCAGCCCGGCGATGGAGACGGCGCCCGCGGCGACACCCTGGTCGGTGTCGGCGGTCGCGATGCGCACCAGTGGCGCGCCGGCTTCCACTTGGACCTTCGCGGCGGTTTCCACCGACGCGACGGTGCCGGCGAACGGCGCGGTGATGGTGTTCTCCATCTTCATGCTCTCGACGACGGCGATGGGGTCACCCTCGGCCACCCGGTCGCCGGGCTCGACGAGCACCGACAGCATGAAAGCCGGTCCGCCGCAACGTACTACGCCGCCGTCGTCGCGGAACACGGCATGCGCGGCACCGTCGACGTCGACACGGATCGCGGCTCCCTCCACCACCGAGAGCACGCGGTGCGTCCGGCCGCCGACACCCACCCGGCGCTCGAACCGATCCCGATAGGACACCACCACGTCGGCGATGGCCACGCCCGAGGAGACGCGGTAGGTCGTGGCGCCGGTGCGGTAGACGTGCAGGTCGTACTG
>JBAPQQ010000392.1:0-1942 GCA_049280695.1 Mycobacterium sp. | reverse complement strand
GTGGGTGTACACGCTGTCATGCCACTCGTGCCGGCACATCACCGGCGGCCGGCTGAAGCATTTCTCGAAACATCCGGTGCGATACTGGATCTGGACCCAGATCAGCAAGCTGAACACCCGGCACATGCTCTACGCATGGATCACCTTGGGCACCCTCATGCTCACCGACTTCTACGTCATGTTGGTGGCCAGTGGGGCCATCAGTGATCCCAGATTCATTGGTTGACAAGGTCTTTAGCAATGAGGTTTGTTCATGACTGAAATAGAACGGCACTCCTACGACGTCGTCGTCATCGGTGCGGGCGGCTCGGGGTTGCGCGCGGTCATCGAGGCGCGCCAGCGCGGCCTGAAGGTCGCCGTGGTGTGCAAGTCGCTGTTCGGGAAGGCGCACACCGTGATGGCCGAGGGCGGCTGCGCGGCCGCGATGGGCAACGCCAACCCGAAAGACAACTGGCAGGTGCACTTCCGCGACACGATGCGCGGCGGCAAGTTCCTGAACAACTGGCGGATGGCCGAGCTGCACGCCCAGGAGGCGCCGGACCGGGTGTGGGAGCTGGAGACCTACGGCGCGCTGTTCGACCGCACCAAGGACGGCCGGATCAGCCAGCGCAACTTCGGCGGTCACACCTACGCGCGGCTGGCTCACGTCGGCGACCGGACCGGCCTGGAGATCATCCGCACCCTGCAACAGAAGATCGTGTCGCTGCAGCAGGAGGACAAAGCCGAACTGGGCGACTACGAGGCGCGCATCAAGGTGTTCCCCGAGTGCACGATCACGGACCTGATCAAAGATGGCGACCGGATCGCGGGCGCGATGGCCTACTGGCGGGAGACGGGCACGTTCATCCTGTTCGAAGCGCCGGCGATCGTGATGGCCACCGGCGGGATCGGCAAGTCGTACAAGGTCACGTCGAACTCGTGGGAGTACACCGGCGACGGGCATGCGCTGGCGCTGCGGGCCGGGGCGACGCTGATCAACATGGAGTTCGTCCAGTTCCACCCGACGGGCATGGTCTGGCCGCCCAGCGTGAAAGGCATCCTCGTGACCGAGGGCGTCCGCGGCGACGGCGGTGTGCTGAAGAACTCCGACGACACGCGGTTCATGTTCGACTACATCCCGCCGGTGTTCAAAGGCCAGTACGCCGAGACGCAGGAAGAGGCCGACCAGTGGCTCAAGGACAACGACTCCGCGCGCCGCACCCCTGACCTGCTGCCCCGCGACGAGGTCGCCCGCGCGATCAACTCCGAGGTGAAGGCCGGCCGCGGCACCCCGCACGGCGGCGTGTTCCTGGACATCGCGTCGAGGCTGCCGTCCGACGAGATCAAGCGCCGGCTGCCGTCTATGTACCACCAGTTCATGGAGCTGGCGGAGGTCGACATCACAACGGAGCCAATGGAAGTCGGCCCGACCTGCCACTACGTGATGGGCGGCATCGAGGTGGATCCCGACACGGGTGCCGCGAAAGTGCCCGGATTGTTCGCGGCCGGCGAGTGTTCCGGCGGCATGCACGGGTCCAACCGGCTGGGCGGCAACTCGCTGTCCGACCTCTTGGTGTTCGGCCGTCGCGCCGGGCTGGGCGCGGCTGACTACGTCCGCGGCCTGCAGAACCGCCCGGCGATTTCCGACTCGGCCCTCGATCAGGCCGTGAAATTGGCACTCGCACCGTTCGAAGGGCCGTCCAACGGCGACACGCCGGAAAATCCCTATACGCTGCAGCTCGATCTGCAAGACACGATGAACGAGCTCGTCGGCATCATCCGCAACGCCGACGAGGTGACCGAGGCGCTCGGCAAGCTCGACGAGCTACGCGAACGTTTCAAGAACCTCAAGGCCGAAGGGAACCGGCTTTTCAATCCGGGCTGGCACCTCGCGATCGACCTGCGCAACATGCTGCTGGTGAGCGAATGCGTGGCCAAGGCCGCTCTCGAACGCACCGAGAGC
>JBAPQQ010000391.1:0-2704 GCA_049280695.1 Mycobacterium sp. | reverse complement strand
GTTCTCACTTGTGGGGATTCTGGTAAGTCCCGTACTGCGTCTTGCCCGGCTCCGCGGGATACTGGATCAAGCCGAGCGGCTTGTTCTCCGTCGTCTCCTCGCTGACGTCTTCGGTGTCCTCGGGTTTGCGTTCCGCATGATCAGGCATGTCGCCCCTTCCCTCGCCGCCACCGGAAGTGTGGCGCATACGAGCCTACTGTCCACGCTTGAACAGCGGCTCTTGAATCGCATCCGCCGGGCCATGCGCCCGGGCAACCAACTCCTTGATCCGATCCGCAGCACGCCGCCCTCCAGTGGCCGGGCAGCGGGTTCAGCTACACCCGTTCTGGCAGCGGTCAATTCACTGCCGTGCGCAGCAGCGCGAGTTCGTCGACGAGCGAGCTCATGATCAGCTCGACGTCTGGCACCAGCTCGCGATCTGCCAGAATTCCGAAGTTCAGCTTTCCGCGCGACCCCAGCACCGTGATATTGAGCCCCTGGCCGTCGGCAATCGCCGAGAGCGGATAGGCGGCCTCCAAACGCGCACCGCACATGTACAAGTCCACCGTCGGCCCGGGAACATTGGAGATGAACAAGTTGAACGG
The DNA here is from genome assembly GCA_049280695.1 of Mycobacterium sp. Classification (GTDB taxonomy): domain Bacteria; phylum Actinomycetota; class Actinomycetes; order Mycobacteriales; family Mycobacteriaceae; genus Mycobacterium. Next base: position 2,120 of record JBAPQQ010000391.1, on the reverse strand, counting down.
CGGGACGCGCTCGAGCAGCCGGAGCCGGTGCGCCAGCCGACTGGCCTGATTGGCCAGGGCGGGCATTGAGAACTGCGCGATATCGGTGAGCAGGTCTGCTGGCATCGCGTCGAACTGCTCCTTGGCCGCCCGCATAGCCTCATGAACCGACTGCAGCCGCTCCCCGGGATCGGACAGCTGCGTGGGCAGCGGCACGATGACGCTGGACACGCGGTTTCCCTCCGCCGCTTTCTCCTGTTCGGTGCGGATCGACACCGGCACTGCAACCAACAGCGGGCCTGTGGGAAGTGCGTCGTGACGGCTCAGCCAGTTGCGCAGCGCACCGGCGCACAATGCCAGCACCACGTCGTTGACGGTGACCGCAGCGGCGTTCTTGATCTCCTTCACTTCGGGCAACGGCAGGGTGCCGAAGGCCCATCGCCGGTGCGGACCAACTGTCTTGTTGAACGGGGTGTGCGGTGCGACCAGTGGCGGGGCGTCCAAGACCGCTTCGTGGCTTCCGTGTGGGAGGACCCGGTCGACCACTGGCAGTCGCGGCCGCGCGGGGCTCTTGGCCAGTGCGGGCAGCGAGCGCAGCAACTCGGCGGAAACGCGCGCGAACCGAAGCGGCTGGCGCGTCGCCGACAATGCGCTTCTGGCCAGCAACTGCACCGCGCTCGGCTCGGTATCCGGGCGCCACGGAGGCGCGGTCGCTGTTGGGCCCGGCTCCGCAGAAGTGTCGAGCAGGGAGACGAGCAGATCATTGCCCGACACTCCGTCTATCGCCGCGTGGTGAATCTTGGCGTACACGGCTTGGCGGCCACCCTCGAGTCCGTGGATCAGATACATCTCCCACAATGGGCGTCTGCGGTCGAGGGGCCGCGCATGCAGGCGGACCGCCTGAGCGGCGAGCTGACTGTCGTCGCCGGGCGGAGGCAAGGCCAGTTCGCGGACGTGGAATCCGATGTCGAACTGCGGGTCCTCGATCCAGTAGGGCTGATCCAGCCCGAACGGCACCTCAGCCAGACGCCACCGAAACGGTGGAGCCAGATGCAGCCTGGACGCGACGAGTTCCGTCAGGCGCTTCAGGGTCAGCGCCCGGCTGGCCGTCGACGGGTCCAGCACGGACATGCTGCCGACATGGCCGTACACCGTCGGTGAGTCGATCGCCAGAAATGCGGCATCCAGTCCGGTCAGCTGTCGCATCGCCGGCCCCGTCGCGCAGGAATGCGAGCAGAGGAATTCACCGTCGGCCAACCTTTCTCGGGCTTCACCCGACTAGCGGCTTCGCCAGTCGCAGCCGGTCAGCTCCGCTGACAGAGCCCACAGCCGGCACGCCATTTCTGGGTCGCGGGCCTTCTTCAGCGGCCGCGTGACTCGCGGCTTGCCCCACTGGTTGAACCGCGGCGCCAGATACGTCCCGCTGGGAAGGTCCGTCGTCGCCGACGCGATGGTGGCCCGCGCTCCCTGCGCCGGTGTGTGCAGGTACGGCCGCGGCAAGTCCAGCTGATTGAGCCAGTGCATCAGACCGGTGGTGGTGCGCACGATGTCGGTGTCCGTCGCGCCCGGGTCGCTCAGGTAGGCGCGAACGCCGCGGCTGGCGAGTTCGCGCACGAACAGCATGACGGCCAGCTTCGACTCCTCGTAGGCCGACCACTTCGAGTACTTGCGGGTCTGCCAGTTCAGGTCGTCCAAGTGGATGCGGCTCAGCGCGTACATCGCGCTGGCAACAGAGATCACCCGGTCCGTGATCCTGTCGCCGAGCAGGCAGGTCAGCGCGAAGTGGCCGAGGTGGTTGATGCCCATATGCGACTCGAAGCCGTCGGCGGTGCGGCTGAGGGGCAAGCCCATGACGCCGGCGTTGTTCACCAGAACGTCCACCGATTCCACGGAGTCGGCGAACGCGCGCACACTGGCCAGGTCGGCGAGATCCAGTGCAGCCACCTCGACGTCGCCGGCCATCTGGTCGGCTGCCGTCTCAGCCTTCGACAGGTTGCGGCAGGCGATCACCACGCTGTGCCCGGCCGCCGCCAGCGCCGCAGCCGTCGCCTTGCCGACTCCGCTGTTGCCTCCGGTGATGATGATCCGCATCAGGACACGAACCTACTGGCGGCTAGTAGTCGTCGGTTGGCGGGTACGGC
>JBAPQQ010000390.1:0-2661 GCA_049280695.1 Mycobacterium sp. | reverse complement strand
ATCCACGCGAACAGACGCGGAATCGCATTACCGAGGTCCGAGTTGTGCGATTTTGTGTCTGCTCACGGGTCCCTGGTGAACTCCTTGCCGGTTTCCGGGTCGACGGCCGTCTCGCCCGGAGGCAGGTTGGACAGGTCGGGCGCGATCGCTGTCGGCATGTCGCCGGAGTCGGGCAACCCCAACGTCGGGACCGTCGCCACGGCCGGCTCGGGGACCAGGTCGGCGCTGCGCATCGGCAGCGTGCGTCCCCGGAAGAACGGGGGCGCCACCACCCACCAGACCATCATCAGGAACGCGCCCAGGATCAGCGCGCCGATGCCGACCACCGCCACGGCGCCGAATCCGAAGATCGTGACATTGATGTCGTCGTCGTCGGTCAGCCAGTCCGGTTTCGCGTATTGGATCAGGCCATAGAGGAAAACGACCGTGAGCGTCACTCCGCCCAGCAGTGGGACCGCCCCGCGCATCACGAAGTCGCGCAGCGAACTGTTGAGCGTCTTGCGGTAGAACCACACGCACGCGAATCCGGTGAGCCCGTAGTAGAAGGCGATCATCAGGCCCACAGAGCCGATCAGCGCGCTCAGCAGGTTCTTGCTGATCAGCGTGAACAGCACATAGAACACGATCGACACCACGCCCCATCGCGATCGTCGACACGCTCGGGGTCAGATACCGGCGGTGGATCTTCGCGAACGACTCGGGTAGCGCCCTGTACACGCCCATCGACAGCGTGGTGCGCGCCGTCGGCAGGATCGTCGTCTGGGTCGACGCCGATGCCGACGTCAAGATCGACGCGGACAGCAGCAGCAGTCCGATGTGGCCAAGCACGCTGTCGCCGAACAGTTCCGGACCGATCGCCGCGAACACGTCGGCCGAGTTCTCGTCGTTGCCCAGGCCGATCCCCTCGGTGCCCACGCCGGCGAACGCGATCGCGGCGACTGTCACCAGTGCATAGGTTGCCAGCAGCAGGAACGTAGAGATCACCGCTGCGCGCCCCGGGGTGCGGCCGGGATCGTCGGATTCCTCGTTGCAGGCGACCGCGGCGTCCCAGCCCCAGTAGATGAAGATCGTCGTCAGCACTGCCGGCGCGACGATGCTGCCGAAGTCCAGCCCGCCCGGCCAGAACCAGGACAGCGACGGGAGCAGCGAATAGTCCTCGGCGTTGTGGGTGTACACCTTCACCAGCGCCACCACCGAAAGGATGACCAGCACGACGATCTCGGTCGACAGCAGCGCGTACTGCAACCGTGCCGACACCTCGATGCCGCGGTAGCAGATGTAGGTCATCACCACGATCCAGATCACCCCGGCGACCGGTTCGGCCTTGTTGAGCTCCTGGTAGGCGACCGCGATCAGGTACATCGGGATGAACGACACCAGCACGATCGCAGGCGCTTTCACGCCGGTCAGCAGTGCGCCGCCGCTGGCAACGATCAGGCCGAGCGTCGCGGCCAGGCTGTACGCGGGAGCGGTCGAGGCCATCCCGACGACGACGCTGGACAGCAGGCCCAGCGCCCCGCCCTTGAGCCCCTTGCTCTCGACCGTCGTTGCTTCGTGGGCCGGTTCGAGCCTGAGTTCGCCTTTACTCATGGCAGGCAGATTACGGTTTCCGTTGTCCTCCTGCGCTGCTACAACGGATATGTTTTCCGGCTCGCAATCTGGCGATGGAATCCATGCCTGCCACCGCCTCGATAGGCTGGGCGACGTGACCGCGGCGCGACGGGTCGACGAGTTCGAGGCCTTGCGGCCTCACCTTATTGCGGTGGGCTACCGGCTCACCGGGACGTTCGCCGACGCCGAGGACGCGGTGCAGGACGCCTGGCTGCGGTGGCAGAGCGCGCAGCAGCAACCCGACGACCTGCGGGCGTGGCTGACGACGGTAGTGAGCAGGCTGGCGCTGGACAAGCTGAGGTCGGCGGCCCGTCGCCGGGAAAGCTATGTCGGCCAGTGGCTGCCGGAGCCGGTGGTGACCGATCTCGACGAGCCGCTGTCGGCGGTCGTCGCCCACGAGGATGCGCGCTATGCGGCGATGGTGGTGCTGGAGCGGCTGACGCCAGATCAGCGGGTGGCGTTCGTGCTGCACGACGGCTTCGCGGTGCCGTTCTCGGAGATCGCTTCGGTGCTCGGCACCACCGACGCGTCGGCGCGGCAGTTGGCGTCGCGGGCGCGCCGGATCGTCGGCCGGCATCAGGGGCCCATCGACTCCCGCCACGACGAGGTCGTGGGAAAGCTATTGGCGGCGATGTCCGCGGGGGACATGGACGCCGTGATCGGTCTGCTGCACCCCGACGTCACCCTCGTCGGCGATTCGAACGGCAAGGCCCGCACGGCGATTCGCCCGATCGAGGGAGCCGACAAGGTGGCCAGGTTCCTGTTCGGGCTGGCCCGCCGCTACGGGCCGAATTGGTTGACCACGAGCCGGCTGGCGCTTGTCAACGGCCAGCTCGGCGCCTACACGGAAGCGGCGCCGGGCGACGGCTACGACCCGGTGCAGCCGCGCATCACGGTGGCCGCCGTGCGCGACGGCAAGGTGTACGCGGTGTGGGACGTCGCCAACCCGGACAAGTTCAGCGGCTCGCCGCTGGCTGATCGGCCCACGGCACCCGGCACGCGTCACCGGAGTTGAAGCCCTGCTCGGTGATGCCCAGCGCGGTGTTCATC
>JBAPQQ010000389.1:0-2107 GCA_049280695.1 Mycobacterium sp. | reverse complement strand
CTCCGTGCCCGAGGACGTGTTCGACCAGATCGTGTCGGAGGTCTTGAGCGGCGGAATGCGACCCGGGGAAAGCCTGCCCAGCGAGCGCAGGCTCGCGGAGGTTCTCGGGGTGTCGCGGCCCGCTGTCCGTGAGGCGCTCAAGCGGTTGTCGGCGGCCGGTCTCGTCGAGGTGCGCCAAGGCGATTCGACCACGGTGCGCGACTTTCGCCGCCATGCCGGGCTCGACCTGCTGCCGAGTCTGCTGCTGCGGTCCGGTGAACTCGACCTCGCTGTCGCGCGAAGCATTCTCGAGGCTCGGCTGCACAACGGCCCGAAGATCGCAGAGTTGGCCGCGCGGTGTCGCCGGCCGGAATTGCCTGCGCTGCTGAATGATTCGATCCGCCGGCTGGAAGCGCAGAGCGACCCCATCGAGCGCCAGCGCGCCGCCCTGGCCTTCTGGGACCATGTCGTCGACGGCGCCGACTCCATCGTGTTCCGGTTGATGTACAACACCCTTCGCGCGGCCTACGAACCCGCGTTACCGGCGTTGGCGACCGTGATGCAAAGCGAGGTCGGCCGGCCGGATGCCTATCGTCGGGTCGCCGATGCGGTCACCGCGGGTGACGCGGACGGCGCGGCGCGCGCCGCACGAGAACTGCTCGAACCCGCCACCACCGCGCTGATCGGCGCGCTGAGCGCATTGGAGGACCGACGATGACCACGACGCGCAAGGCCGCGTTCACGTTGACGGACGCCGGCCGGCAGTTCTGGACGCACCCGTCCCCGTGGATGATCGCCGCGACGCTGATTGCCGCTTTCGTCGCGCGCGCTGCGATCGGCGACTGGCAGCTCACCGACGCGGTGGTGCCGGTGGTGATGATCGCTGCGTTTCCGTTCCTGGAGTGGGTGATCCACGTCTGCATCCTGCATTGGCGCCCACGCCGCATAGGCTTGGTCAACGTCGACCCGCTGCTGGCCCGCAAGCATCGCGAGCACCATGTCGATCCCCGCGACGTCCCGTTGATCTTCATCCCCTGGCAGTCGTTGTTCTGGGTGCTGCCGCTGGCGATTGCCATTGCGCTGCTGGCATTTCCGCGGATCGGCCTGGGGCTGACCTTCCTGGCGTTGTTGACGGTGTTCGGACTGGCCTACGAGTGGATGCACTATCTGATCCACAGCGACTACAAGCCGAAGACCCGCGTCTATCGGGCCGTGTACCGCCACCACCGGCTGCACCACTTCAAGAACGAGCACTACTGGTTCACGGTCACCAGCTCGGGGACCGCAGACCGGATACTAGGCACCTCACCGGGCCCGGCCACCGTCCCCACGTCGCCGACTGCCAAGAATCTGCACGGGGACCGGCTGCCCGCGTAATCGGCCGTAACCAGCTACGCCACCATCGCCATCACAACGACTGCGTACCGCAACGCTCTGCGCATATCCAAACTTTAGCCTCGGCGCGCCGCGAGAGCCCGCGGGCGACAACCCTTGCCCGAACGGGTATGCGGTCAAGATGTCGATGCGACGTTGGCTACCGTTGGCCGTTTTCAGTGTGGTGATGGTTTCGGGGTGTGGTGAGCAGCCCGTGAACCCGGACAATTCCGCGCCGTCGGTCGCGGTGACGACCACGGGCATACTGCCGCCGGGAGTGCCGACCGAGGGACGCCGCCCGTCGGCGGATGGTCTGCCGCCCCCCGCTGAGCCGCAGTCGGCTCCGCCGCAACGCAATCCGGTCCCCGGCCGGACGGTCCCGGTTGGCGCTGCGCCAGAGGGCATTGTCGTCGACGCGGCGACTCGTACCGTCGCGGTGGCCAAACGGGACCCTAACGAACTCGTCCTCCTCAACGCCGATACCGGCGCGCTCACCGGCCGAACACCGCTGCCGGGCGTTGTCCGGCACCTGCAGCTCACAGCACCCGGCGGCCCGGTGCTGGTGCCGGTGGAAAGCGCCAACGCGTTGGTCCGCGTCGAGCTGCCGAGCGGCCGGCCCGAGCAGCAGATCCTGACCGGCAGCAGCCCCCATGATGCCGCTCAGGCGGCTGATGGCACCGTCTTCGTGGCGAACGAAGCAGGCGGCACGGTCGCCGTGCTGCGCGGCGACCGGATCGTCAAGGTGTTCACCGAC
>JBAPQQ010000388.1:0-13349 GCA_049280695.1 Mycobacterium sp. | reverse complement strand
CGGCTTCGACCCGTCCGCAGAATGCGGCCATCTCCAGTCCGCTGCCGAGGACCTGCCCGTGCACACGGGCTCGCATACGTTCGCCAAGCCGCGATGCGAGCTCGTCGAGCGCATGCGCCGGACTGTGCCGGGTCCGCGCGAAGTGCGCCGTCGCCGGGTCGTCGAACGACCCGAACTCCGCGAGGTCGCCACCGCTGCAGAACGACGGCCCGGTACCCGCGAGTGTCACGTCGCGTATCGATGTGTCGAGCCGGGCGATCGTCAGCGCGTCGAGCAGTGCTTGCCGCATGTCGGTGGAAAAGGCGTTGTGCCGGCCCGGCCGATTCAACCAGATGGTCAGCGAATCCTCTTCCCGCTCAACGAGAACGGGATCCGCATGGCCGGGCGAGGATGCCGGGCCCCGCCGGGCCAGCCAGTCACGGAACTCGGCACCCGACTGCAACGTCGAGTAGGCAAGCGATTCGGTCACCAGGCCCCTCCACGCCGGCGCCGAGGGGTCCGTCGCGCGCAATACGTCGTCACAGATCGCCGCCGCCTGCGGCCATCTCTGCACACGCTGCCGGAGCTCCGCGATCGCGGCTGTTGTCGACGGCACGGTCACGATGCGGCGATCATCGACAAGGTCTTCTGTCAACGTGAACGTCGCCCGTTCCAGCCAAGGTTGCGCAGCGGCGATCTCCGCCGCTGTGCCCACTGCGACGATCGGCACCGCCGGCGCGTCGACGGTGTCTCCGGCCGCGGCCAGGTCGACGACCTTCAGGGTCAGCGACGCGGCGGTGTCGGGGTCAAGACTCATCGCGGCGAACATACGACGCCGGGGGCGACCGGTGTGGCCTTATGCCGGGGACGAGAGAGCTCCCACATCAGACGGCGTGAAAGAGAGGTAGTCGACTACGCATGTCACCGAGCCCGGTTGGACATAGTTTCGGCGTCATCACAAGCCGAACGAGAAAGGCGAGCCGATGTCCATTGCACCAACCCACTGGTGGACACGCACCGCGCGGCCCAAGGCACCGAAGCGCCGTTACCCGCCGCGAGCAAGCTACTTCGAGGGCTCCCTGATCGACCGCGGATTACGTCGATCCTGAGCCGCGCAACCGGCGGTGCGGGCGGAGGGACTCGAACCCTCACGCTCTTTCGAGCACGGGCACCTAAAGCCCGGGTGTCTGCCAATTCCACCACGCCCGCGGCGTGGAGATCGTACCGCTTCGTGCCCTGATGGTTCGTCGGCGACGCCGCTGTGGCTCGTTGCCGACACGAATGTGAAGTGGCTGTTAAAGGCGCCGGCGTGTCGTCGCAACCAGTTCACGTTCGCGGAGGTGCCGGCGGAGGCGTCGGCGCAGGTATCCGCGACCGCGCCACTCGACGAATTCGTCGGGCCGAAGTACTGAGCGGTACCGTCGAGGCGTGTCCACTACGCGGCGTAGACGCCCGGCGCTCATCGTGCTGGTGATCGTCGCCGCCGTGGCCTGCCTCGCGCTGGGCTGGTGGCAGTGGGAACGCTACGAGTCGACGTCGGGCACCGGCCAGAACCTCGGCTACGCCCTGCAGTGGCCCGTCTTCGCGGCATTCGTCGTCTACGCCTACCGCAAGTTCGTCCGCTACGAGGAAGAGCCGCCGCAACTGAGCAAGCCCGACACCGTCACCGAGATCCCCGCGGAGCTACTGCCTGAGCGCCCCAAGCCGACGGCCGATGAACCCGCCGACCACACCCTTTCCGAGTACAACGCATATCTTGCCGAACTCGCACAAGCCGACAAGGAATACAGGACTAGATCATGAGCTCCGAAACTGCCTCTGACGCAAGCGGAATCCGCACAGCCCTCACCGCCTACCGGGTGATGGCCTGGGCGACCGGTATCTGGCTGATCGCACTGTGCTACGAGATCGTGTTGAAGTACGTCGTCCAGGTCGACAACCCACCGTCGTGGATCGGGGTGGTGCACGGCTGGGTGTACTTCGTCTACCTTCTGGCGACACTGAACCTGGCGGTCAAGGTGCGCTGGCCTCTGTGGACCACCGTCGGCACTCTTCTCGCCGGCACCATCCCGCTCGTCGGCATCATCCTCGAGCACTATCGGACCCAGCAGGTCAAGGACCAGTTCAACCTCTGAGCTTGCGGCTTCGCCGACCGTGGGGGTTATGCGCAAGAACTGCCGAGATCTCTTGCGTAGGCCCCACACTCGGCGAGCGGCTACCCTGCAAGCGCCCGCAGCGCCGGGACCAACTGGGCCAACGCCCGACCGCGGTGTGACCGAGCGTCCTTTTCCGCCGGGCTGAGCTCCGCCGCACTGCATTCCAATTCCTCGGGAACGAAAACCGGGTCGTATCCGAATCCGCCGTTGCCGCGCGGTTCCGACGCGATCCGGCCGGGCCACCGTCCGCGCACCACGACCTCACCCGCGTCTGACGCCAGCGCACACGCCGACACGAAGGCTGCGCCACGCCGTTCCGCGGGCACGTCGCTCAGTTGAGCCAACAGCAGCGCGTTGTTGGCGGCATCGTCGCCGTGCAGGCCGCCCCACCGTGCCGACAGCACACCGGGCATGCCGTTCAGCGCGTCGACCTCCAGCCCAGAGTCGTCGGCCACGGCGGGCAGACCGGTGGCGGCGAACGCATCGCGTGCCTTGGCCAACGCGTTGTCTTCGAACGTCGCACCCGTCTCCGGCGCCTCGGCGAACGGCGGCACATCGGAAAGCGACACCAACTCGAAAGCGAGTCCGGCCGCGTCCAGCACCCGCCGCAACTCCGCCAACTTCTTGCGGTTGCGGCTCGCCACCAGCAGCCGGATCACTTCAGCTGCCGAAGGCCTTCTTCGGCGGCGGCCCCGCGGGCAACGCACCCGGATAGGGCAACTCCAACGCCGCCCGCTGAATGTCGAACAGCTTCTCCGTGGCTCCCAGCGCCGCATCCAGCAGCTTGTCCAGCGTCGAGCGCGGGAACGTCGCACCTTCGCCGGTCCCCTGGACCTCGACCAGCGTCCCGGTGTCGGTGGCCACGACGTTCATGTCCACCTCCGCCCGCGAGTCCTCCTCGTAGGGCAGATCGACCCGAACCCTGCCGTCGACGACACCGACGCTCACCGCGGCGATCATGCACGACAGCGGTCGCGGATCCGACAACTTGCCCGCCGCCGACAGATAGGTGACCGCATCGGCCAGGGCCACGTAGGCACCGGTGATCGCCGCGGTGCGGGTGCCGCCGTCGGCCTGCAGCACGTCGCAGTCGATCGCGATGGTGTTCTCGCCCAGCGCGGCCATGTCGATGCACGCCCGAAGCGAGCGTCCGACCAACCGGCTGATCTCCTGCGTCCGCCCGCCGAGCCGGCCGCGCACCGACTCGCGGTCCGACCGGGTGTGCGTGGCGGCGGGCAGCATCGCATACTCCGCCGTCACCCAGCCTTCGCCACTTCCCTTGCGCCAGCGCGGGACTCCGTCCGTCACGCTGGCGGTGCACATCACCCGGGTTTCACCGAACTCCACCAGCACCGAACCGGCCGGGTGTGACGTGAATCCGCGGGTAAGGGTCACCGGCCTCAGCTCGTCGTCGAGGCGGCCGTCTTCTCGGCTCGACATCTAGCGGGTGACCTCGAACGTCTCCTGGCATACGACGGCACGCACCGGACCGTCGAACGCCGCCTTGGCTTCGGTGATGACGTCCTCCCGCGCGGTCCACGGCGGGATGTGCGTCAGGAGCAACTCGCCCACTCCCGCCCGCGCGGCGATCTGGCCGGCCTCGGTGCCCGATAGGTGCAGATGCTCCGGCCGACGACCCGGCGCATGCGTCCACGACGCCTCGCACAGGAACACGTCGGCACCTCGCGCCAGGTCGAGAACCGCGTCACACATGCCAGTGTCGCCGCTGTAGGCGAACACCGCACCCGAAGGATCGGTGAACCGCAACCCGTAAGCCTCGGTGGGATGAGCTACCGACCGCGGCAGCACCCGCAGCGGTCCGAACTCGACTTCTTCGCCGTCGTTCCAGTGCCGCACCTCGAAGACGTCGGAGAAGTCGTCGACCTCGCCGCCGAACGGTGACGACGCCTGGGCCAGCCGCGACCAGGTGTCGCTCGGCCCGTACATCAATGCCTTGCCCACCGCGGGAATCGGGTGATAGCGGCGCCACACGAACAGCGAAGGCAGATCGATGCAGTGGTCGGCGTGAAGATGCGACAGAAGCACGTTCACCGCATTGGGGTCCGCGTGGCGCTGCAGCGAGCCCAGTACCCCGTTGCCGAAGTCAATCACCAACGGAGGAGCGCCCGGCGCTGTCAACAGGTAACCCGACGCCGGCGAATCAGGTCCTGTGACACTGCCGGAGCAGCCGAGCACCGTCACTCGCACAGCCACTAGCTTGCCACGCCGCATCTGGTGTTGACGAAAACACCGCAGCAAAACGTCCAGCGGTAGGTGGGGAGTCTCATGCCGGGGTGTCCACGTGACGCCGGACAGGTCGCACACCGTCGAGCGCCGGACCGAGAAACCGCGCCGCGAGCTTGGTGAACGCAGCCGGATCACCCGTCGCTTCGAAGGTCCGGGTGGCCGGCGGCGCGTCGTGCGGACGCAGGACATCCAGCTCGGTGAGCACACGGACGAGGTCCTTCGCGGTCTCTTCAGCGCTCGACACCAGCGTCACCGCCTCGCCCATCGCCAACTGGATGAGACCCGACAGCAGCGGATAGTGGGTGCAGCCCAGCACAAGTGTGTCGACGCCGGCGCGCTGGAGCGGCTCCAGATATCCCTCGGCCAGGCCGAGCACCTGCCGCCCGCTGGTGACGCCGCGTTCGACGAAGTCGACGAACCGCGGGCAGGCGACCGCGGTGACGACGGTGTCGCGTGCGGCTGCGAACGCGTCCTGGTACGCGCCCGACGCGATCGTCGCCTCGGTGCCGATGACGCCGATGCGACCGTTGTGCGTCGCGGCGACGGCGCGGCGCACCGCGGGCAGGATCACCTCCACCACCGGCACGTCGTAGCGCTCGCGAGCGTCGCGCAAACAGGCCGACGACGCTGTGTTGCAGGCGATCACCAAGGCCTTGACGCCTCGCGCCACCAGGCCGTCGCCGATCGCCAGGGCATGCGCCCGCACCTGCGGAATGGTCAGCGGGCCGTACGGTCCGTTCGCGGTGTCGCCGACGTAGATGATGTCCTCGTCGGGCAGCTGGTCGATGATCGCGCGGGCGACGGTCAGCCCGCCGACGCCGGAATCGAAGATCCCGACGGGCGCCAATTCGGATGTCACGACGTCAGGTATGGCGCAGGCGCCTTTCCGCGGCGCAGCTCGCGTTGCTTGCGCTCCGGTCCCGACAGCACGTAGGCCGCAAGCACACCGGCGAGCGCCCCGCAGAGGTGACCCTGCCAGGACACGCCCTGCGTACCCGGCAGCACCCCGAACAGCACCGTGCCGTAGACGAACAGCACCACCAGCCCGACGGCGATCTCCCAGATCTTGCGGGTGAACCAGCCGAACACGATCAAAAACGCCAACCAGCCGAAGATCAGGCCCGACGCACCGATGTGATTGACCTCGCAGCGCATCCCGACATAGGGGCACTGCGCTCCGACGTTGCCGATCAGCCATGTGCCGAACCCGCCGACGACCCAGATGATCACCGTGGCGAAGGCGAACCGCGCCATCCCCGCCAGCGTCATCAGGAAGCCGAGGACCAGCGCCGGCACGGTGTTGGCGATCAGGTGGTCCCAGTTCGAGTGCAGCAGCGGCGCGAAGACGATGCCGACCAGGCCGTCGGCGTCCAGGGCGCGGATGCCGTTGCTGTCGAGATGGTGTCCGGACAGTGAGTCGAACAATTCGATGACGTAAAGCAGCGCGACGAACGACACGATCGTGATGCCACCGACCAACCATGCCGGCCGCTTCGGCGCGGACTTGGCGGAGTGATCCGGCTGCGTCATGCGTGATCCCCCTGCGCTTCTCGCCGCGCCGTCATGCCCATAGCTGCCCTTCCAACGCTTCCTCGGCCTCGTCCAGGCTACCGGCGTAGGCGCCGGTCGACAGATACTTCCATCCGGCGTCGGCCACCACGAACGCGATGTCGGCACGCCGGCCTGCCTGCAGTGCCTTCGCCGCCATCCCCAGAGCCGCATGCAGTACCGCCCCGGTGGATATCCCGGCGAAAATGCCTTCAGCCGAGATCAATTCGCGAGCACGCCGCACCGCGTCCGCCGATCCGACCGAGTAGCGAGTGGTCAGCACGTCGGGGTCGTAGAGTTCGGGAATGAACCCCTCGTCGATGTTGCGCAGGGCGTAGACGCCCTCGCCGTAGCGGGGTTCGGCGGCGACGATCTGGATGCCGGGCACGTGCTCGCGCAGGAACCGGCCGGTGCCCATCAGCGTGCCGGTGGTGCCCAGACCGGCGACGAAGTGCGTGATCTCGGGCAGGTCGGCAAGCAGCTCCGGGCCGGTGCCCTCGTAGTGCGCCGCGGTGTTGGCTTCGTTGCCGTACTGGTAGAGCATCACCCAGGACGGATTGTTCGCAGCCAGCTCCTTGGCATGCGCGACCGCGGTGTTGGAGCCGCCCTCGGCGGGCGAGAAGATGATCTTCGCGCCGTAGAGCTCGAGCAGTTGGCGCCGTTCGACCGATGTGTTCTCGGGCATCACGCAGATCAGCGTGTATCCCTTGAGCAGCGCGGCCATTGCGAGCGAGATTCCGGTGTTGCCACTCGTCGGTTCCAGAATGGTGGCGCCGGGCTTGAGAACCCCGTCGCGTTCGGCCTCCTCGATCATCCGCAGCGCAGGGCGGTCCTTGATCGAACCCGTGGGGTTGCGGTCCTCGAGTTTGGCCCACAGGCGGACGTGGTCGTCGCGGCCGGGTGAGTCGTCCCACTTCGGCGAGAGCCGCTGGAGCCCGACAAGGGGCGTATTGCCGAGTGCCTGCAGTAATGAGTCGTAACGCGCCAAGCTGACCGTCGCCTACCTTCTGGTCTTCGCGTGAGCGCTCATCCGCCTGCCACGGCGGGCAGGATCGTCACCGTGTCGCCATCGTTGATCTCGGTGTCCAAGCCGCCGGAGAACCGCACGTCCTCGTCGTTGACGTAGATGTTGACGAAGCGGTGCAGCTTGCCGGGAGAAGACGGGTCGACGAGCCGTTCCGAGATGCCCGCGTAATTGGACTCCAGGTCGGAGATCACCTCCTGCAACGTGTCGCCGGTGGCGCTGACGCGCTTCTCGCCGCCGGTGTGGGTTCGCAGGATCGTCGGGATCGAAACGCTGACGGTCATAGGTCACGCTCCTCGTAGAAATTATTAGATGCTCTGGTAGGTGTCCACGACCGTCACCGGCTCCTCTGTGACGACCCCGCCGACTATGCGGAAGCTGCGCAGCTCGTGCTCGACCGGGTGGCGCGTGGACACCAGCAGGTAGTGCGCGTCCGGCTCGGCGGCGAGCGCAATGTCCGTGCGGCTCGGATACGCCTCGGTGGCGGTGTGCGAGTGGTAGATGACAACCGGAGCCTCGCCTGCGCTTTCCATGCGCCGCCACACCCCGAGCTGCTCGGCCGAGTCGAAGCGGTAGAACGTGGGCGACCGCTCGGCGTTCGTCATCGCGATGTGGCGCTCGGGGCGGTCGGAACCCTCGGGCCCGGCGAGCACCCCGCATGCCTCGTCCGGGTGGTCGGCACGGGCGTGCGCGACGACGGCGTCGACCAGGTCGGCGCGAATCCGCAGCACAGGTGCGCTCCTTTCAAGCGAATGCTCCCGGCAACACGTCACGATAGGTGGGTATTCCGGCGACCCCGCTTGCCGAGGTGACCCCCCGCACGACTGCGAGGGCCAGGCAGTCGGCGGCGGCGGCGCCGACCGCACCTGCGACCTCGGCATCCGGAGACATCGCCGCGGGGAGCTTTCCGCTCGGCGGCGTCTCGACCGCTGCGGTCGCAAGCACGAACACCGCATCGCCGTCCAGAGGAGAATGCGACGGGCGGATCGCTCGTGCCAATCCGTCAGCGGCCATGATCGCCACCCGCCGGCAAGCTGCCGGGCCGAGCGCCGCGTCGGTGGCCACCACGGCGATGGTGCTGTTGAACGCCTCCGCGAACCGGTCGCGTTCGGCCATCAGCGTGGCGAACGCGGCGACCTGAGCCGGCGGCGGAGGGACCAACCCGAGCTCGGCGGTCAGGAAGTGACTCCAGGGCAGTCCGGTCGCCGGGTCGATGACGTCGCCGACGCAGTTGACCACCACCAGCGCGCCCACCGTCACGCCGGATCCCAGCACCTTCGAGGCGGTCCCGACACCGCCCTTGAGCACACCTGCGCGGGCACCCGCACCTGCGCCGACCGAGCCGATCCCGACCTGCCGTCCCGCGGATTGCGCCGCGGCATAACCGAATTCGGCCGTAGGCCGGTAGTTCCAGTCGCCTACGACGAGGTCGTAGATGACTGCGCCCGGCACGATCGGCACCACCCGGTCGCCGAGGCCGTCGTCCATCACGATGCCCCGGCGCTGCTCCTCCAGCCAACGCATCACGCCGTCCGCGGCGGCAAGCCCGTACGCGCTGCCGCCGCCGAGCAGGATCGCGTCGACATAGCGCACCGTGTTGGCCGGGTCGAGGAGATCGGTTTCGCGGGTGCCCGGTGCGCCACCACGAACTTCGACCGCGGCCACGGTTCCGGGCGGCGGGAGTACCACGGTGCTGCCGGTGGCCCAGCCGGAGTCGTCGAGCCGGTGGTGGTGGCCGACCATGATGCCGCCGACGTCCGTGATGGCGCCGCTCGAGCTGTTCATGGCGCCATCAGCGTTGTCCCGTAAGCGCCAGCACGAGGTATTCCTGCATCACCGTCAGCCACTGGTAGACGTCGAAATGCCCGGCAAGTGGATGGTCGTCGGCGAGGCGCTCCGGACCGTCCGGCCCGATGCCGAGCATCGTGCCGAGCGCGAGTCGGATGTCGTTGACCGCGGCCAGCCACGCGGTGGCGTCCTCGCTGGTCAAATCGAACCTGCCACCACCGGCCGGAATCGTGCCCAGCATCCGTTCACCGGCATCGCGTTTGGCTGCGATGATGGCCGGCTCGTGGAGGCTGCGCAGCGCGGAGTTGAGGCCCTCGACGGCCGCCGAGCCCGCCGGGTGCGAGCGTTCGGAGCGGTAGAAATCCGGCAGCAGACGGCGCATCGTGGCGTCCTGCGGGCGCCGCGGATTGCCGGCCCGGATACCGGTGATCTGCTCGAGTTCGTCTGCCGGCATTGACGATTCGCGCTCGTCGAGCATGTCGAGCATCGATCTGACCAGACTCTGGAGCATCGATGCTTCGTGCGCGGCCAGCGTCGACCGGAAACGCGGGCCATCAGCGGATGCGACCCGCTTCCATTTGCGCACTTCAGCTCAGCGGTCCTGCTGCAGCGTCGCCCACAGTCCGGCGGCGTGAAGCTTCGTCACGTCAATCTCCATGGCTTCCCGGCTACCAGCGGACACCACCGCCTTGCCCTCGTTGTGGACCTGGAGCATCAGCTTGGTGGCATGCGGTTCGGTGTAGCCGAACAATTTCTGGAACACATAGGTCACGTACGTCATCAGGTTCACCGGGTCATCCCACACGATGGTGACCCACGGCTGGTCCACCTCCCCGACGACATCGACGTCGACTTCTTCGCGAGTCCCCGGCCGGGTCCGCGCTGGGGTGACCATGCCCCCAAGAATACCGACGGACACCGACAGACTTTCTGTCCGGCACGCACCCGCCAGCCGATACGGTTGGCCGTGTGATCCTCTCGTCGGAGCCGACCGCGCTGCTGACCGACAAGTACGAGCTGACGATGCTCTCGGCGGCCTTGCGCGACGGCACCGCCCACCGGCGGACCACGTTCGAGCTGTTCGCCCGCCGCCTGCCCGACGGTCGCCGCTACGGCGTTGTGGCAGGCACCGCTCGGTTTCTGGAAGCGTTGGCGTCGTTCGAATTCGACGCCGCCGCACTGGACTCGGTGCGCGGCTTCCTCGATCCCGACTCCGTCGACTACCTCGCCCGCTATCGATTCCGCGGCGACGTCGACGGATACCCGGAGGGTGAGCTGTACTTCCCCGGCTCGCCGGTGCTGACAGTACGCGGAACCTTCGCCGAATGCGTGGTGCTGGAAACGCTTGCGCTGTCAATCCTCAACCACGACACCGCCATTGCGTCAGCGGCTGCGCGAATGCTCAGTGCCGCCGAGGGCCGGCCGCTCATCGAGATGGGTTCGCGGCGCACGCACGAGCAGGCGGCGGTCGCCGCGGCCCGGGCCGCATACATCGCCGGTTTCGCCGGCTCGTCGAACCTTGCCGCCCAGCGCAGGTACGGTGTACCGGCCCTGGGCACCAGCGCGCACGCGTTCACGCTGTTGCACACCACTGCCGACGGTCCCGACGAACGGGCGGCGTTTCGGGCGCAGATCGACGCGCTGGGAGTCGACACGACGCTGCTGGTCGACACCTACGACATCACCACCGGCGTCGAGAATGCCGTCGGGGCCGCGGGCGCCGCGCTGGGCGGTGTCCGGATCGACTCCGGGGACCTCGGCATACTGGCCCGCCAGGTCCGCCGCCAGCTCGACGACCTCGGCGCCGGGCACACCCGGATCGTGGTCTCCGGCGACCTCGACGAGTTCGCGATCGCAGCGCTGCGCGCCGAACCGGTGGACAGCTACGGCGTCGGCACGTCGGTGGTCACCGGGTCCGGTGCACCCACCGCACACATGGTGTACAAGCTGGTCGAGGTCGACGGAATGCCGGTGGAGAAACGCAGCACCCACAAGGAATCCCACGGTGGACACAAGCACGCGATGCGGTTGGCGCGCCCGACCGGAACGATTCTGGAGGAGGTCGTCTACCCCGCCGGCCGGCCGCCGGCCACCGCCGAAGCCGCCAGGGTGCTGACCGTGCCGTTGGTCCGCGGCGGTGACCGGGTGGCTGACGACGATCTCGGCACCGCCCGGGCGCGCGTCGCCGCGGGTCTCGGGAGCCTGCCGTGGGACGGCCTGAAGCTATCCCGCGGCGAGCCCGCCATTCCGACCAGGATGGTGCCATCCGCCGAACCGGTCGAGGAGGGGCCACGCCAGCGGCCGACCTGACCAAGCTGCTCGCCGCTGCCGTCGAGGCGCTCGGCGGCAGCGAGCGGGCAGGTCAGGTCGCGATGGCCGAAGCGGTGGCGCAGGCGTTCGACACCGGAGAGCATTTGGCCGTACAGGCGGGCACCGGCACCGGGAAGTCGCTGGCCTACCTCGTGCCCGCGATCGCCCGTGCCGTCGAAACCGATTGTCCCGTCGTGGTTTCCACCGCGACCATCGCGCTGCAGCGCCAACTCGTCGAAAGGGATCTGCCGCGACTGGCCGACTCGCTGGAGAGCTACCTGCCGCGTCGCCCCAGCTTCGCGATCCTGAAGGGCCGGGGAAACTATCTGTGCCTCAACAAGTTTCACAACGGTGCCGATCCGGCCGACGGTGCAGATGCCCTGTTCGAGCCGGCCGCGACCACCGCGCTGGGCCGTGACGTACAGAGGCTGACGACGTGGGCGTCCACCACCGACACCGGCGACCGCGACGCGCTGACGCCCGGGGTGCCCGACCGCTCGTGGGCTCAGGTGAGCGTTTCGGCGCGGGAATGCCTCGGGGTGGCCCGCTGCCCGTTCGGAGCGGAGTGCTTCGCCGAAAAGGCACGGGGACGGGCCGGCAACGCAGACGTGGTGGTGACGAACCATGCGCTGCTGGCCATCGACGCCATCTCCGATGCGCCCGTTCTTCCCGAGCACGACCTGCTGGTCATCGACGAGGCACACGAACTGGTCGACAGGGTCACCGCGGTTGCCACCCAGGAACTTTCGTCGACGCCGCTCACAATCGCAACGCGGCGGATCGCCCGGTTAGTGGAATCGGAACTGGCCGAGCGTTTCGAAACCGCGGCGACCGCCTTCACGTCCGCGATCCGGGATGCCACGCCCGGGCGTATCGACCAGCTGGACGACGCAATCACCGCGCACGTCGCCAGTCTGCGGGATGCCGCCACGGCCGCCCGCCGCGCGGTCCCGGTGACGTCGAGCGACCCGAGGGCCGCCGCGGCGCGCTCGGAGGCGATCACCTCGCTCGACGACATCGCCGACACGTGCTCCCGCATCCTCTCGTCGTTTCAGACCGGCATCCCGGATCGCTCCGACGTCGTGTGGGTCGCCCGAGACGACGGCCGCGGCCTGACTCAACTGCGGGTCGCACCGTTGTCGGTAGCTCCGTTGCTGAGGGGCGGATTGTTCGACCGCGCCACCGCGGTGCTCACCTCGGCGACGCTGGCGCCGGGCGGGTCGTTCGATGCAATCGCCTCGCAGTGGGGGCTTCTGGGCGCCGAGGCCGAGTCCCGGTGGCGCGGCATCGACGTGGGATCGCCGTTTTCCCATGCGAAGTCGGGCATTCTCTACGTCGCCCGTCACCTGCCGCCCCCCGGCCGGGACGGCACCGGCTCCGCTGAGCAACTCGCCGAGATCGAAGCACTGGTCTGCGCCGCCCATGGCCGTACCCTCGGCCTGTTCGCGTCGATGCGCGCGGCGGCCGCAGCAGCCGAGGAGATGCGTGATCGGCTCACCACGCCGGTGCTGTGCCAAGGCGACGACGCCACCGCAGCCCTTGTCGAGCGTTTCGCCGCCGAGCCGGAAACCTCGTTGTTCGGGACGCTTTCGTTGTGGCAGGGCGTGGACGTTCCCGGTCCGTCGCTGTCACTGGTGGTCATCGACCGGATCCCGTTCCCGCGTCCCGACGATCCGCTGCTGACGGCACGGCAGCGCGCGGTGAATGCCCGTGGCGGCAACGGATTCATGGCCGTCGCCGCCAGCCACGCCGCCCTGCTGCTCGCGCAGGGGGCGGGCCGGCTGTTGCGCCGCGTGGACGACAGGGGCGTGGTCGCGGTTCTCGACTCCAGGATGGCCACAGCGCGGTACGGTCGGTTCCTTCGCGATTCCCTGCCGCCCTACTGGTTCACGACCGACCGTCAGACCGTGCTGGCTGCACTCGAGCGGCTGAGCGCCGGCAAACCCGACCGCGGTTGACGATGAGCCGCGGCAGGCCCGCGCCGCGGCAATCTATTCTGACAGCCAACTGGGTCCCGAAAGGTAGCGATGAGACGACTCTTCAGCGCCGCGGCGGTCGCGGCGAGCGCCGCCCTGCTGGTCAGCGGCTGCACGGACCTGATCGCAGGGCATCCGGTCTCCGTCTTCGCCGATCCGTTCCGGGTGGCGGGATTGCCGGCGACCGACGGGCCGTCCGGATTGCGCCCCGATGCGGCTGCACCCACCAGGGACGTCGAAGACGGCAACGGAGGCGAAGAGGACGAACTTGCCGTGCAGTCGGTCAGCGATGTCGAGGAGTTCTGGGACGGCGCCTACCAG
>JBAPQQ010000387.1:0-1748 GCA_049280695.1 Mycobacterium sp. | reverse complement strand
CCGCCATGTGGGTAAAACGTGGCCATGCCGTTAGCTGCCGACACGGCATTCGCCGGATACACCGTCCTGCGGCTACTGGGCTCAGGGGGCATGGGCGAGGTGTACCTCGCCCGGCATCCGCGACTGCCTCGACAGGACGCGCTGAAGGTGCTGCGCGCGGACATCTCCGCTGACTCCGACTACCGGCAGAGATTCGCCAGGGAAGCTGAGCTGGCCTCGAAGTTGTGGCACCAGAACATCGTCAGCGTCCACGATTGCGGAGACGACGACGGCCGGCTGTGGATCTCGATGGACTACGTCGACGGCATCGACGCCGGCCGCCTGCTGCAGGATCGGTATCCGACCGGGATGCCGTTGCCGGCGGTGCTCGAGATCGTCACCGCCGTCGCGTCGGCGCTGGACTACGCCCACTCGCGTGGTCTTCTTCACCGGGACGTCAAGCCCTCCAACATCTTGGTGGCCGACCTCGGGGACGGCGAACGGCGCATCCTGCTCACCGACTTCGGTATCGCACGCGATCTCGGCGACAGCAGCGGGCTGACCGTAACCAACACGGCTGTCGGAACCGTGGCGTATGCCGCTCCGGAACAGTTGGCGGGTCGGCCGGTGGACGGCCGCGCCGATCAATACGAGTTGGCGGCGACGGCCTACCATCTGCTGACCGGGGCGTTTTTGTATCCGTACTCCAACCCCGCGGTTGTCATCGGCCAGCATCTGACCGCGCAGCCGCCGTCGCTGGCAGATGCCCGGCCGGAACTCGCGCCGCTCGACGCGGTACTACGCAAGGCGCTGGCCAAGAATCCGAAGGACCGCTTCGGCTCCTGCACGGAGTTCGCTCGCGCCCTGGCCTACGCAACGGCGATGCCGCAACCGACGCACCCGACGTATCCGTTGCCTGCGCCGGCGCCGTCTGCTCGGCGTTGGCCGACCGTGTTGGCGGCCGCGGCGCTGGCCGTGGCGGTATGTGTCGTCGCGTACGCCGTCGTCAAGATCGTCAACCGAACAACTCCGCCGCCACCGCAGTTCGGGCTCACCGGCACCGTGCATGTGAGCGGTGACGTGACGACCTCGGGGCTACCATCCGAATTCCGTTGCGCCGGAGCCGGCGAGCTCGGCGACGTCGCACCGGGTGCATCGGTGACCGTGGCAGACGACGCCGGAAAGGTCTTGGCGAAGGGCAGTTTCGAGCGCAGCTATCTGGCAGGCGGCTCCTGCAACATGTCGTTCACGGTCGACAATGTCCCGAGCGGGGCGAACTTCTATCGAGTCCAGGTCGCGCGCCAGGACGAAACCCTCTTCACCGAATCGGAAGCCAAAGCGGGAGTTGACATTACGCTCGGCAGGTCGGAGCCTATTTCGTCGCCAACCGCCAGCGCTTCGCCGTCGCCGACGCGGACGAGCACTAAGACGCCGACGACGCCGACTGCGGACCAAGCCGCACTCGCTCGGCTGCGGGCGACTGCAGAGCATGACCGCTCACTCGTCCCTACCGACCAGTGGGTTGCCCAGCTGAGTTCGAAGAGGCCCGGGACCCAAGATGACGGGATCGTCTACGACTACCCGGCGATCTGGGACCACTACCTTCGATTCCGCCAGCACTACGCCCAGCGTTCCATCGACCTCGCGCTCCTGTGGTCTGGGGACTGGTCGACATTCGACGGCAGGGACTATTGGGTCATCACCACTGCCGGTACATTCCCTTCAGCCGAGGGTGCGCTCGCGTGGTGCAGAAGCGAGCAGTACGCGTG
>JBAPQQ010000386.1:0-2712 GCA_049280695.1 Mycobacterium sp. | reverse complement strand
GCACCCAGCCGTGCCCCCACTCGCGGTGGTGCACGTCGTCGCCGATGCGCCAGCCGCCGGCTGCCGCTGTCGGTGTCGGTGTGGCTGCCGACTGCGTGTCGCTGGGTTCCGCCCACGCGTCCAGGTCGGGGAACAGCGGTTCCTGGCGCACCTCGGACAGTCCCGAAAAGCCGACTCCGACAAGGCGAATCGGGCCGACCTCGATCGGGTCGAGGAGAAGCCGGCGGGCAGCCGCGATCAACGTGGCGGCGTCGTCGGTGGCGTACGGCAGCGTCAACGAGCGGGTCAGCGTGCTCATGTCCGACCGCTTCAGCTTGACGGTCACCGTGCGTGCGCCGCGGCCGTCCTTGAGCAGCCGCTGATGGGCGTGCTCGCCGATCGGGCCGGCCGCCTGCTGCAGCTGAGCCAGCGTCGTCAGGTCTTCGGCGAACGTCGACTCGGCGCTGATCTGCTTGGCCTCGGCCCTCTCGGCGACCGGCCGGTCGTCGATTCCCCGGGCCAGCCGGTGCAGTGCCGGTCCGACCGTCCCGCCGAGAATGTCTGCTGCCTCCGCGTCGCTCAGCCTCGCGAACTGGCCAACGGTCTGGATGCCGAGGCGATGCAGCTTCTCCTCGGCGACCGGACCGATCCCCCACAGCCGGCGCACGGGCAGCCCGGTCAGCAGTGGACGCTCCTCGTCACGCCGCACGACGCGGATACCGTCGGGCTTGGCCAACTCGGAGGCAATCTTGGCGATCTGCTTGCCCGAGCCCGCGCCCACGGACGCGGTGAGGCCCGTCTCGTTGCGGACGCGACCGCGCAGGTCCTCGCAGAAGTTCTCGACGTCGGCCGGGGCCGCGCCGGCAAGCTGCACCGGTTCGCCGAAAGCTTCGTCGTACGAGAGTTGTTCGAGCACCGGCATCACCGCGCGGACGGTGTCGAAGACGCGGCGGCTGGCCACGCCGTAGACGACGCCGCGCGGCGGCAGCACGACGGCCTGGATTCCGACGAGGCGGCGCGCCTGGTGCATCGGCATGGCGGAGCGGGCACCGAAGACACGGGCCTCATAGCTCGCGCCGGCGACGACGCCGCGGCCGCCCAGGCCGCCGACCAACACCGGCCGTCCGCGAAGGGTGGGCCGGGTGAGTTGCTCGACGGACGCGAAGAACGCGTCCATGTCGATATGAAGCACCCAGCGGCCCATGCCGATCAGGCTACGGTCGCGTCAAACGCGAGCGCCGAGTGCGGACTTATTGCACGCAAAATCGCGAAAAGCGTGTATCAAGTCCACGCTCGACCGCCTTCAGGCCTTCGCGATAGCCACCCGCACGCCGTCGCCGATCTCGACGCCGTCCGCCGGCTCTGCGAAATCGAAACTGGTGGCGAGGATTTCGCCGGCGATCAGGTCGCGGTGGGCGCGGGCCCAGCCGGCGCGTTCGTCGGGCACCGCGATCACGACGCTGATCCGGTCGGACACGTCCAGCCCGGTGGACTTGCGCAGCTCCTGCAGTTCGCGGATGCGGTCCTTCGCCCAGCCCTCCGCCTCCAGTTCCGGTGTGACGGTGCCGTCCAGCACGACCAGGCCGGCGCCGTCGGGCAGCGCCGCGGTGTACTCCGGATCGGCCGCGACGAGCCGCGACGAGTACTCGTCGGGTTGCAGCACAGCAGGTCCCGCCGTCAGTGTGCCGTCCAGGTTGGCAATGGCCTCACCAGTTTTGACCGCCTTGATCGCGGCCTGCACGTCCTTGCCCAGCCGCGGCCCCGCAACGCGCGCGTTGACCGTCAACTCGAACCGGCCGTAGGCGGCGATGTCGTCGCTGAGTTCGACGCTCTTGACGTTGAGCTCGTCGGCGATCAGCTCGGTGTAGGGCGCAAGCCGCGACGGGTTCTGCACGGCCACAGTCAGTTTGGACAGCGGCAGCCGTACTCGCAGCTTCTTGGCCTTGCGCAGCGACGATGCGGCCGAGCACACCTCGCGTACCAGGTCCATGTCGGCGACCAAGCGCGGGTCGGCGGGCATCTCGTCGGCTTCCGGCCAGTCGGTCAGATGAACGGATCTCTGGCCGGTGACGCCGCGCCAGATCACCTCCGTCGTCAGCGGCAGCAGCGGTGCGGCCAGGCGGGCCGTCACCTCCAGCACGGTGTGCAGCGTGTCGATGGCGTCGGGGTCCTCGGCCCAGAACCGCTGCCGTGACCGGCGCACGTACCAGTTCGTCAGCGCCTCGGTGAATTCGCGCAACTCTTCGCATGCGCCCGAGATGTCGCAGATGTCGAGGGCCGCGGTGAGGTGTTCACGTAGCGCAGCCAGCTTCGCCAGGATGTAGCGGTCGAGGAGATGGGTCGAGTTCGTCCGCCAAGTGCCGACTTCGGGGGCATAGAGGGCCAGGAAGCTGTAGGCGTTCCACAGTGGAAGCAGCACCTGGCGCGCGCCCTCGCGGATGCCCTGTTCGGTGACGATCAGGTTGCCGCCGCGCAGGATCGGCGACGCCATCAGGAACCACCGCATCGCGTCGGAGCCGTCGCGGTCGAACACTTCGGTGACGTCGGGATAGTTGCGCAGCGACTTGCTCATCTTCTGCCCGTCGCTGCCCAGCACGATGCCGTGCGCGACGCAGGTGCGGAATGCCGGCCGGCCGAACAGCGCGGTGGCCAGGATGTGAAGGGTGTAGAACCAACCGCGGGTCTGACCGATGTACTCGACGATGAAATCTCCGGGGAAATGCGTTTCGAA
This sequence comes from Mycobacterium sp., assembly GCA_049280695.1. Classification (GTDB taxonomy): domain Bacteria; phylum Actinomycetota; class Actinomycetes; order Mycobacteriales; family Mycobacteriaceae; genus Mycobacterium. The sequence continues at coordinate 2 of JBAPQQ010000386.1, read as the reverse complement.
CC
>JBAPQQ010000385.1:0-3793 GCA_049280695.1 Mycobacterium sp. | reverse complement strand
AGTCCGTCCAGCGGGTCGGCGAGCGCGTCTGGCACGTGCCGGTGACCGGCTTCTGGCAGGCGCACCGCGACGCGGCCCGCGTCTACAGCGAGCTGGTGGCCGCCTGGGCCGGCCTGGCGCCGGGGATGACGGCGTGGGATCTGTACGGCGGTGCCGGGCTATTCGCCGCGGTGCTGGCCGACGGCGTGGGCGACATCGGCCAGGTGCTCAGCGTCGACATGTCTCGTTCGGCGTCGAAAGCGGCCCAGCAGGCGTTGTCCGGCTTGCCGCAGGTTCAGGTGGTCAACGGCTCGGTGCGCAAGGTGCTGTCCGGGCTGCGGGAGCGGCCCGATGTCGCGGTGCTGGATCCGCCGCGCAAAGGGGTAGGCAAAGAGGTGATCAAGCTGTTGGCCGAGGCGGGTGCGCCTCGGGTGATCCACTTCGGCTGCGAGGTTGCTTCGTTCGCCCACGACGTGGGCCTGTACCGCGATCACGGGTTTGTGGTCGAGCAGTTGCGGGTGCTCGACGCGTTCCCGCTTACGCACCATGTGGAATGTGTCGCAATCCTTACCGCTGGGGCGTCGCAGCGGGAATGAACACTGCCTTGCTGCGTAGACTGGCGGGATGCTGGAACAGATCCGCGGTCCCGCAGATCTGCAACGCCTTTCGCAGCAGCAGCTCACCGATCTGGCCGCCGAGATCCGGCAGTTCTTGATCCACAAAGTGGCTGCCACGGGTGGGCATCTGGGGCCCAACCTCGGTGTGGTCGAGCTCACGCTGGCTCTGCATCGGGTGTTCGACTCGCCGCACGATCCGATCGTCTTCGACACAGGCCACCAGGCGTATGTGCACAAGATGCTGACCGGCCGCTGCCACGACTTCGACACGTTGCGCAAGAAGGACGGACTGTCGGGCTACCCCAGCCGCACCGAAAGCGAGCATGACTGGGTCGAGTCCAGCCATGCGTCGTCGGCGCTGTCCTACGCCGACGGACTCGCCAAGGCCTTCGAGCTGACCGGCCACCGCAACCGCCACGTCGTCGCGGTCGTCGGCGACGGCGCGTTGACCGGCGGCATGTGCTGGGAGGCGCTGAACAACATCGCCGCGGCCGGCCGCCCGATCGTGATCGTCGTCAACGACAACGGCCGCAGCTATGCGCCGACCATCGGCGGGTTCGCCGAGCACCTGGCCGCGCTGCGCCTTCAGCCCGGCTACGAGCGGGTGCTGGACGGGGGCCGCCGCGCGGTCCGCGGCATGCCTCTAATCGGCGAACTGTGCTACCAGGCCGTGCACAGCATCAAGGTGGGCATCAAGGACGCGCTCGCCCCGCAGGTGATGTTCACCGACCTGGGGCTGAAGTACGTCGGGCCGATCGACGGCCACGACGAGCACGCTGTCGAGGTTGCGCTGCGCCATGCGCGCGGCTACAACGCGCCGGTGATCGTGCACGTCGTCACCCGCAAGGGCATGGGGTATGCGCCGGCGGAGAACGACGAGGCCGAGCAGATGCATTCGTGCGGGGTCATCGACGTGCAGACGGGGCTGTCCACAGCCGCCGTCGCGCCAGGGTGGACGTCGACGTTCGCCGACGCGCTGGTGGCCTACGGCACCAAGCGCCGCGACATCGTCGCGATCACCGCGGCGATGCCGGGTCCGACGGGGCTGTCCAAGTTCGGCGAGCGCTTCCCGGACCGGCTGTTCGACGTCGGGATCGCCGAGCAGCACGCGTTGACCTCGGCGGCGGGCCTGGCGATGGGCGGCCTGCACCCGGTGGTGGCGATCTATTCGACGTTCTTGAACCGGGCTTTCGACCAGATCATGATGGACGTCGCCCTGCACAAGCTGCCGGTCACGATGGTGCTCGACCGCGCGGGTGTCACCGGCAACGACGGCGCCAGCCACAACGGCACCTGGGACATGTCGATGCTGGGCATCGTGCCCGGGATCCGGGTCGCCGCGCCGCGCGACGCCGCCCGGCTGCGCGAGGAACTCGGCGAGGCGCTGGACATTCAGGACGGGCCCACCGCGCTGCGGTTCCCGAAAGGCGATGTGGGCGAAGACATCCCGGCGCTGCGACGAGTCGGCACCGTCGACGTGCTCGTCGAGCCGGCGGCGGGGCTGTCCTCCGATGTGCTGCTGGTGTCGGTCGGCGCGTTCGGCGCGATGACGTTGGCTGTCGCTGAGCGGCTGCGGAACCAGGGCATCGGCGTGACGGTCGTCGACCCGCGGTGGGTGCTGCCGGTGCCCTCCGAGCTTCGGGAGTTGGCGACCCGCCACAAGCTCGTCGTCACGGTGGAGGACCACGGCGTTGCCGGCGGCATCGGCTCGGCGGTGTCGGCGGCGCTGCGGCGCAACGAGATCGACGTGCCGTGCCGCGATGTCGGGGTGCCGCAGCAGTTCCTGGCGCATGCATCGCGTAAGGAGTTGCTCGCCGAGGTCGGGCTCACCGAGCAGAACGTTGCGCGGCAGGTCACCGGCTGGGTGGCGGCCCTGGGATCGGAAGCCGATCGCGCCGAGACTTCCAGTAGCGCGCAGAAGTTCGACTAGCAAGTCGCGCTGAGAGCCCACGCCGAAAATGCGCTGAGGGCTGCGGTTCTCGACGAATCACGACCCTGGCTTCAATTTCGGTGAACACTGGACGGCGTGCGTGACGATGTGCGGATTCCTTCCCACGGCGAGCAACTCGCCGCCTACCTGTACCGGCCCGAGGCGACGGACGGCGACGCGCCCTGTGTGGTGATGGCGCACGGCTTCTCGGCAACCCGCGACGACGGGCTGCCCGGGTACGCCGAGGCGTTTCGCGACGCGGGGTTCGTCGTTGTGGTATTCGACTACCGCCACTTCGGTGCGTCCACCGGCGAACCTCGCCAACTGCTCGACATTGCCCGTCAGCACGACGATTACCGTGCGGTGGTGGCCTGGGCACGCTCGCTCGACGGCGTCGACCCGGGCCGCATCGTGCTGTGGGGGTCGTCGCTCAGCGGCGGCCACGTGCTCGCGGTGGCGGCCACCGATCCGCGCGTCGCGGCAGTGATCGCGCAGGCGCCGTTCACAGACGGCATTCCGACGCTGAGGCTGGTTCCGCTGCGAAACACGCTCCACCTTTTGTGGGCGGGAATACGCGATCAAGTGGGCGCGTGGCTGTCCGCGTCGCCGCGGCTCGTCCCCGCCGTCGGCGATCCCGGCGACTTCGCCGCGATGACCGCAGCGGAGGCCAAACCCGGCTTCGAAGCCATTGTCGGGCAGAACTCCAAGTGGCGCAACGAGTTTTCGGCCCGGCTGGCGTTGCGGCTCGGTTTTTACCGTCCGGGTCTCAAGGCGCCGCGGTTGGCCATGCCGCTGCTGATGTGCGTGTGCGAGAAGGACGCGACGACTCCGGTTGCGCCTGCCGTCAAAGCCGCCGAACGTGCACCGCGGGCCGAAATCCGTCACTACCCGTACGGGCACTTCGACATCTATCACGATCCGAAGGCCAAGGCCGACCAGGTGGCTTTTCTGCGGCGCACGGTGCAGGGAGTCGCCGCCTAGCGATTTCGGCGCGCAAACGTGCGATGAGCGACCGTCAGCGCGCCGAAATCCGCGTCAAGGCGGCCGCGATCACGGGGACGACGAGTTCGCGCTGCCACGGCCGCGCGCCGCCGTCGCGCAGGAACGCGTCGGTGCTGTCGGTGTCGCCTTCGGCCCAGTCCCAGCACAGCCGGCGCACCAGATCCGGTGACACCAGGTTCTCCGTCGGCACCCCGACCGTCTCCGACACCTCGGTCAGCCCGTCGCGCACCGCCTGCAGCCGCGCCGCAGCCTCCGGCTTCCGGCG
>JBAPQQ010000384.1:0-3967 GCA_049280695.1 Mycobacterium sp. | reverse complement strand
CGGGTGCACGCGCGGTGATCAAGTCCAGCCTGGATGCGTACCTGGGGCTCTACGACCGCATCGGGATGACCACGAGCCTGTCCTCGGCCGAGGCCGTGGTAGGCGTGCGGGCGTTCAAGGAGCGCCGCTCGCCGGACTGGGTGCACCCCGCGCTGCGCACCGAGGGCCGCATCTGAGCTGCTTCGTGCTCAAAGCCGGGCTAAAGCTTGCGCAGCCGCAGCCGGTTGATCGAGTGGTCGGCGTCCTTGCGCAGCACCAGGGTGGCGCGCGGGCGCGTCGGCAGGATGTTCTCGATCAGGTTCGGCCGGTTGATCGAGCGCCAGATCTCCTTCGCCGCCGCGACGGCCTTCTGGTCGTTCAGGGCGGCGTAGTGGTGGAAGTGCGACGCCGGGTCCGCGAACGCCGTCGAGCGCATGGTGAGAAACCGCGAGATGTACCACTGTTCGATGTCCTCGACGCGGGCATCGACGTAGATGGAGAAGTCGAACAGGTCCGACACCATCAGCGTCGGCCCGGTCTGCAACACGTTGAGACCCTCGAGGATCAAGATGTCGGGGTGCCGGACGGCGTGCATCTCGCCCCGCATGATGTCGTAGAGCAGGTGTGAGTACACCGGCGCGCACACCTTGTCTGCGCCCGACTTCACCGCGGTGACGAACCGCAGCAGCGACCTGCGGTTGTAGCTCTCCGGAAAACCCTTGCGGTGCATGAGGTTCCGCCGACTGAGTTCTACGTTGGGATAGAGGAAGCCGTCCGTGGTGACCAAGTCGACGCGCGGGTGGTGCTCCCACCGGGCCAACAGCGCCTGAAGTACGCGCGCGGTGGTGGACTTCCCGACGGCCACGCTGCCCGCGACGCCGATCACGAACGGCACCGGCCGATCCACCTGGTGCTGCTCCCCGAGGAACTCCGCCGTCGCGGCGAACAGCCGCTGCCGGGCGGCGACCTGCAAATGGATCAACCGGGCCAGCGGCAGGTAGACCTCGGCGACCTCGGTCAGGTCGATCTGCTCGCCAAGGCCTCGCAGCCTCAACAGCTCGGCTTCAGTGAGCGGTAGCGGCGTCGACTTGCGCAGTTCGCGCCATTGCGCCCGGTCGAATTCGACATACGGGCTGGGCTCGCTAGGCGGCGCCATGGCCTAATCCTTGCAGGCTCAACGGCTGCTCTACCGTGGCGGGGGTGGACCCCGACGCCATCATCCGCGAATACCTGCTGCTGGGGTTGCGCTTCGACCGGATCGAACCCGGCTACGTCGACGCCTTTACCGGTGACCCGAAGCTGCGCGGCATCGTCGAGGACGAGCCCGCCCCGAGCCCCTCGCAGCTGGCCCGCCGCGCTGACGAGCTGCGCCGCGTCATCCCCGAAAGCTTGGAGCCGGCGCGCGCAGACTTCGTCGCCGCGCACCTTCGCGCCCTGGAGTGTGCGGGCCGCAAGTTCGCCGGCCATCGGGTCGGCTTCGTCGAGGAGGTGCGTGCCTACTTCGACGTGTCGATCTCCCAGGGCGACCCTCATCGGTACCGCGAAGCACACCAGCGCCTGGACGAAGCGCTCGGCGGCCCCGGCCCGCTCGCAGAGCGTATGCAGGCCTACCGATCGGGCGACGAGATTCCGCCGAACCGGCTGCCGGAGTGCATCGACGCGATCTCGAGCGCGCTGCGCGACCGGGTTCGGGCGACGTTTCCCCTTCCCGACGGCGAGATCGTCGAATACCAGGTCGTCACCGACAAGCCGTGGTCAGGCTTCAACTACTACCTGGGCGGATACCGGTCACGGGTGGCGGTCAACGCCGACATCAAGCTGCAGATGTCGAACCTGCCGCGGCTCGTTGCGCACGAGTCATATCCGGGCCACCACACCGAGCATTGCCGCAAGGAGGCGGGCCTCGTCGAACGTGGGGGGCAGGCCGAGCACACGATTTTCTTGGTCAACACCCCGCAGTGCCTGATGGCAGAAGGTCTCGCGGACCTGGCGCTGTACGCAGCCGTCGGGCCGGGCTGGGGGAAATGGGCCGCCGAGATCTACGCGGACCTCGGGCTGCGGTTCGACGGGGAACGCGCCGAAGCTATCGCGGACGCGTCCGCGGGTCTGGTTTCTGTCCGCCAGGACGCCGCGCTGATGCTGCACGACGAGCACCGCGACGCCGACGACGTGGCTGCGTTCCTGAATCGCTGGCTGCTGGTCGACGACGGACGCGCACGTCAGATGCTGCGCTTCCTGTCGTCGCCGCTGTGGCGGGCGTACATCAGCACCTACGTCGAGGGATATCGGCTGCTGCGCGCGTGGCTGGATGCGCGGCCTGCCGGGGTGGGCCTGGTCGAGCGGTTCACCCGCCTGCTCGACGAGCCGCTGGTCCCTTCGGCGTTGCGCGCATAGCTGGTCTTCGTCGTCTCATCAGCCACACCCTGAGAGGACGTAGTTCGAAATGCCCGCCGCCGGCTCAGGCCCCGGCCCGTGGCCATCGCCACCGCATTAGGCTGGCCCCATGACGACGGACTCTGTGACTACGTCTGCCCCCGCCTACGCCGACACCGCGACGGCTGCGTTCCGTGCGGCGCTCGAGGTCATGGAATCCGTCGAACCGCGCATCGCCGCCGCGACTCGCAAAGAGCTTGCGGATCAACGTGATTCACTCAAGTTGATTGCCAGTGAGAACTACGCCTCGCCGGCCGTGCTGCTCACCATGGGCAACTGGCTCTCCGACAAGTACGCCGAGGGCACCATCGGGCACCGGTTCTACGCCGGCTGCCAGAACGTCGACACGGTGGAGTCGGTGGCGGCCGAACACGCCCGCGAGCTGTTCGGCTCGCCGTACGCATACGTCCAACCGCACTCGGGCATCGACGCGAACCTGGTGGCGTTCTGGGCCATCTTGGCCACCCGTGTCGAGGCGCCGGGCCTCGCCGAACTCGGCGCCAAGCACGTCAACGACCTGTCGGAGGCCGACTGGGAGACGCTGCGCGCCAAGCTCGGCAACCAGCGGCTGCTGGGCATGTCGCTGGACGCCGGCGGCCACCTCACCCACGGCTTCCGGCCGAACATCTCCGGCAAGATGTTCCACCAACGCAGCTACGGCACCGACCCTGCGACCGGTCTGCTCGACTACGACGCCGTCGCGGCCGTGGCTCGGGAGTTCAAGCCGCTGATCCTGGTCGCCGGCTACTCGGCGTACCCGCGTCGGGTGAACTTCGCGAAGATGCGCGAGATCGCCGACGAGGTCGGCGCGACGCTGATGGTCGACATGGCGCACTTCGCCGGACTGGTGGCCGGCAAGGTGTTCACCGGCGACGAGGACCCGGTGCCGCACGCCCACGTCACCACCACCACCACGCACAAGTCGTTGCGGGGTCCGCGCGGCGGGCTGGTGCTGGCCACCGAGGAGTACTCCGACGCCGTGGACAAGGGCTGCCCGATGGTGCTGGGCGGGCCGCTGTCGCACGTGATGGCCGCCAAGGCGATCGCACTGGCCGAGGCGCGTCAGCCGGCGTTCAGCGACTATGCACAGCACGTCGCCGACAACGCCAAGGCGCTGGCCGACGGGTTCCTGCGGCGCGGCGCGCGACTGGTCACCGGCGGCACCGACAACCACATCGTGCTGCTGGACGTCACCTCATTCGGGCTGACCGGCCGGCAGGCGGAGTCGGCGCTGCTGGACGCCGGGATCGTCACCAACCGCAACGCGATCCCGGCCGACCCCAACGGCGCCTGGTATACCAGCGGCATCCGGTTCGGCACGCCGGCGCTGACGACGCGCGGGTTCGGTGCGAGGGAGTTCGACCGGGTGGCGGAGCTGGTGGTGGACGTGCTGACCGACACGTCTGCGCAGGGGACGTCGAAGGCCAAGTACTCGCTCGTCGACGCCACGTCCGACCGGGTGCACGCCGCCGCAGCCGAGCTGCTGGACGCCAATCCGCTGTACCCGGGTCTGACGCTGTAGGGGCGATGACTGCTCGCGCGAAGAGCTGAGAAC
>JBAPQQ010000383.1:0-3654 GCA_049280695.1 Mycobacterium sp. | reverse complement strand
ACTACACGGCGCGCCGCGCCGCGCTGGCCGAACTCGCGCATCCCAAGATGCGCGTCACCGCCGAGGCACTGCGGCTGCGGCGTCGCCGACCCGAGACTTTCCTGGCCGGCGGCTACTCGCCGCTGCTGGGCAGTGGGCACGCGCGCAGCCACGTCGTGGCCTTCGTCCGCGGTGACGACGTCGTGGTGGCCGTGAGCCGGTGGACGCTGCAGCTCGACGAAACCGGCTGGGGCGACACCGTTCTCGTGCTGCCGACCGGCCGGTGGACCGACGTGCTGACCGGAGTTCGGTTCACCGACGAGGGGGCGGCCGCCGAGCTGTTCGGCCAATTGCCGGTCGCGCTGCTGGAGAGGGCCGATGGCTGAGTTCGCGGTCTGGGCACCGCTTCCCGAGCAGGTGAAGCTCGATGTGGACGGCACGGTGCACCCGATGCAGCGCGGCGACGACGGATGGTGGCGTGCCACCGTCGACGCGGCGGCCGACGCCCGCTACGGGTTCGTCCTCGACGACGATCCGACGGTGCTGCCCGATCCGAGGTCGCCGCGTCAACCCGACGGCGTGCATGAGCGATCACAACTGTGGTCGCCCTCCCCCGACGCGTGGACCGACAGGGACTGGCAGGGCCGCTCCATCGAGGGCGCGGTGATCTACGAGTTGCACATCGGCACCTTCACGCCTGAGGGCACCCTGGATTCGGCGATCGGGAAGCTGGACTACCTGGTCGATCTCGGTGCCGACTTCGTCGAGTTGATGCCCATCAATGCGTTCGCCGGCACACACGGCTGGGGTTACGACGGGGTGCTGTGGTACGCGGTGCACGAGCAGTACGGCGGTCCGGACGCGCTGGTGCGGTTCGTCGACGCCTGCCATCGGCGTGGGCTCGGCGTGCTGATCGACGCGGTGTTCAATCACCTGGGCCCGTCGGGAAACTACCTGCCGCGGTTCGGGCCGTATCTGTCGTCCGGGAGCAATCCGTGGGGCGAGGGTCTCAACCTGTCCGATTCGGATGCCGACGAGGTGCGCCGCTACATCATCGACTGTGCGCTGCGCTGGATGCGCGAGTTCCATGCCGACGGGTTACGGCTGGACGCGGTGCATGCGCTGGTGGACACCACCGCGATTCACATCCTCGAAGAGTTGTCTGCCGACACCGACGACCTCGCAAGTCAATTGGGACGCCCGCTGTCGCTGATCGCCGAGAGCGACCTGAACGACCCGAGGCTGATCACGCCGCGCGACCACGGCGGATACGGCATGACCGCGCAGTGGGACGACGACATCCACCATGCGATCCACGCCGCGGTCTCGGGTGAACGTCAGGGCTATTACTCCGACTTCGGATCGCTTCAGACATTGGCGACCACCCTGGAGAACGGCTATTTCCACGCCGCCACCTATTCGTCGTTCCGCGGCCGCCGGCACGGCAGGCCGCTGGACAAGAAGACCATCCCGGCGACCCGACTGACGGCCTACACCTGCACCCACGATCAGGTGGGCAATCGCGCTGTCGGCGACAGACCGTCGCAGAACCTCGACTTCGGCCAGTTGGCGGTGAAGGCGGCGTTGGCACTCGGATCGCCCTACACTGCAATGCTTTTCATGGGTGAGGAGTGGGGGTCTAGCCGTCCATTCCAGTTCTTCACGTCACATCCGGAACCCGGACTTGCCCGAGCGACGGCCGAGGGGCGCAAGGCGGAGTTCGCCCACCACGGCTGGGACGCAGACGAGATACCCGATCCGCAAGACCCGGAGACGTTCTCGCGGTCCAAGCTGGACTGGGACGAGGTCGGCACCGGGGAGCATGCGCGGTTGCTGGAGGTCTACCGACAGCTGATCGCATTGCGCCACAACGAGCCCGACCTTGCCGACCCGTGGCTGGATCATTTTTCGGTCGGCTACGACGAAGACCAGCAGTGGATTGTGATGCGGCGCGGCGCGCTGTCGATCGCGTGCAACATCGGCGCCGATCCCGTCGCCGTGCCGGTCAGCGGGGAGGTCGTGCTGGCGTGGGGCGAGCCGGGGGTCGAGGAGTCCCGAACGACGCTAGACGGCCACTCGTTCGCGATCCTGCGCACCTGTGGATAACGCGTTGGCCGCGGAGTTCGACGTGCCCATTGGGCCCGTGTTTCGTGCCAACGACGAGTCGTTAGTCCAGGTGGAATCGGTAATCCGGGCGGCGAGCTAAGTCCTACCATGTGCTAGATGGAACGTATCGGGCTTCGTGAGCTGCGACAGCACGCGAGTCGATACATCGCTCGCGTCGCGCGGGGCGAGACCGTCGAAGTCACCCAGCGCGGCCGGTTGGTCGCGCGGATCGTGCCAGTCGTCGACGACCCGTGGGACGACTTGATCCTGCGTGGCGAGGTCATCCCCGCGGCATCGTCGGAGGACCTGCCGACCGAGAAGCCGGTGGATTATGGCTTCAACGCGTCGGAGGACTTGCAGAGATTGCGCGCCGACGAAAGGTACACGAACCTGAATCCGGCTCGCTCAGCGAGTATTTGAACGAGTTCCTTTCGGATGCTCGATTCACCATCGCTCTCGCGCGCACTGAACTCGTTCGGGCTGTTGCCCGCCGCGGGCCGGATGAGACTGGTAGCCATGCCCGTCGGCTGCTGAGCAGGCTCGACGCTATCGCGCTCAGTGACAGGCTGCTCAACACCGCGGCCTTGATGACGCCACCCGGCCTCCGGACCCTCGATGCGATTCACCTCGCCAGTGCGATGTCCGCACCCGACCTCCGAGCGATCGTTACCTACGACAGTCGCCTGGCCGATGCCGCGACATCGAAGGGCATAACGGTCGTCGCTCCGGGTGTCAGGGATTGATCAGGTACCGGTACGCCGGCGAGTGCGGTGCGAGCACCTCGACTTCCATGTCGGAGAACTCCATGCGCGCGAGCAAGCCGTCATAGTCCTCGGCTGAGCCCAGCTCGACGCCGACGAGCGCCGCACCCGTCTCGCGGTTGTTGCGCTTGACGTACTCGAACAACGTGATGTCGTCGTTGGGCCCGAGCACCTGGTCGAGGAAGCGGCGCAACGCTCCCGGCTCCTGTGGGAAGTTGACCAGGAAGTAATGCTTGAGACCGAGGTGAACCAGAGAGCGCTCCAAGATCTCGCCGTAGCGGGACACGTCGTTGTTGCCGCCGGAGATCAGGCACACCACCGTCGAACCCGGCGCCACGACATCGTTCTCCCGCAGCGCGGTCACCGACAGCGCCCCGGCAGGCTCGGCGATGATCCCCTCGTTCTGATACAGGTCGAGCATCGCGGTGCACACCGCGCCCTCGTCGACGGTCGTCACCGACACCATGTCGCCGGCCGACGCGAGCACCGCGTAAGTCAGTGTGCCGGCCCTGTTCACTGCGGCGCCGTCGACGAACTGGTCGACGTGCTCGAGCGTGACCGGCTCGCCGGCCGCGAGCGCCGCCATCATCGCAGCCGCGCCGGCAGGCTCGACGCCCAGCACGGCGGTTTTGGCGGTCCGCTCCGCCAGGTAGGTGGTGATGCCGGCGATGCAGCCGCCTCCTCCGACCGGCACGATGACCAGGTCGGGCTCTTGGCCCAGCTCGTCGAGGATTTCGGCGGCGATCGTGCCCTGGCCGGCCATGGTGCGCAGGTCGTCGAACGGCGGCACCAGCGTCGCACCGGTGCG
>JBAPQQ010000382.1:0-8789 GCA_049280695.1 Mycobacterium sp. | reverse complement strand
GACCAGGGCACCGAACGCGGCACTCAGCGACAACACGTTGAGCAGCAGGGCCTTCAGCGGCAGCACAACGCTGCCGGTCAGCATGAACAGCAGCACGAACGTGATCGCCGCGATCACGACCAGCACGGTCGGCAGCCGCGAGGTGACGGCGCTGCTGCTGTCGCGGTTGATCTGCGCTGTGCCGGTGAACAACACGTCCTTGCCGTCGGGCGGCGGAACAGCATGCAGCCGGTCGAGCTGGTCCTCCGAGGCCGCAGTGAACAGCGGCACGGAGCTGCCGATCGTCAAGAATGTACGGCCGTCTTTCACACCTGTCGCCGCCGACGGCGGTCCGGTCCGCGCACCGCGCACGTAGGTGGCGCCGGGCGCCGACACCGACAGGACGTCGGGCACGTTCGACAGGTCCGCGGCGTAACGGCTCAGCTCCTCCGGTGTGACGGGGGACGCGTCGGGCAGCACCGCGGTGACGTTGGTGGCTGTGTCCACCGCGAAGTCGCTGCGCAGGCTGTCGCCGATCTGACGCGCCGACGCCGACTCCGGCAGCACGCGGTCGTCGGGGAAGCCCCACTTGGCGCCCAAGAACGGCGCACCGAGCACTATCAGCACTGCGACGATCGCGATGCCTACCGGAAGTGCATGGCGCATGACGAATTTCGTCGAGCGATACCAGAACGTCTGCTCGACGGGCACCTTCGCCGGCTCCGGCCGCCCGAGTAGCCGCCGCCCGAGCTTGCGCACGTCCAGCGAGTCGAGCCGGTCCCCCAACAGTGCGATCGCAGCCGGGGTCACCACGATCGCGGCCGTAGCCGCGAACGCCACCACCGCGACTCCGGCGTATGCGAACGACTTCAGGAAGTACATCGGAAACAGCACCATGGCGACCATCGACAGCGCCACCGTCATCGCCGAGAACAGCACGGTGCGACCGGCGGTCGCCATCGTGCGGATCAGCGCCTGGTCGCGTGACGCGCCGTCGGCGATCTCGTCGCGGTAGCGGCTGATGATCAGCAGCGTGTAGTCGATGGCCAGCGCCAGGCCCATCGCGACGGTCAGATTCAGCGCGAAGATCGACACGTCCGTCGCGAACGTGATCGCATGCAGCACCGCCATCGACCCGAGGATCGCGAAGCCGCCCACCGCCAACGGCAATGCCGCGGCGAGCAGGCCGCCGAACACCCAGACCAGCACCACGAAGCTCAGCGGAATCGCGATCGACTCCATGAGCAGCAGGTCCTTTTCGCTCTGGCCGTTGATCTGCACGTAGATCATCGCCTCGCCGCCGGCTTTGACGGTCACCCCGTCGCGGTCGTGTACCACCTGCGCGGTGAGAGCCTTCGCGCGTTGCTGCGCCTGGCTTTCCGTGCCGGAGATGCCGGCGACGATCAACCCGGTCTTGCCGTCCTTGCTGACCAGTGCCGGCGCCGCCGACGGTGACGACGTCCAGGCCGAGCTCACCTGCGCCACGTTCGGGGAGTCCTGCAACTGGCGCACGATGCCGGTGCCCGCCTCGGTCGCCTGCGCGCTTGGTGCGCCCGCATCGGAGGTGACGCTGATGACGAGCTCCATGTCGCCCTGGCCGAAGGTGTCGGCGAGCATCGCCGAAGCCCGCGCGGACTCCGAGGTCGGGTCTTGGAAGCCGCCGGCCGACAGGCTCTTGGTGACCGGGATGCCGAACACCGCGGTGGCGACCATGACCAGCAGCGCGGCCGCGATGATGCGCCGGGGCGCGGCGATGGCCAATCGAGCGATTCCGGCAAGCACCACGAGTCCTTCCGGGGGGCGAGACGTCGTATCGGCGGTAACTTATCAGCGATAAGTCAGGGTGGTCAACGGTTCGCCGCCGACACTGCTGTTACGGCGCCGACGACCCGAAGGTTCACGAACCTACCCGCCGGTAGGAATTGCCACCGTTTTCCGAAACGTGACTCAAAGTCCTCTTAAGGGTGACCCATACGCTCAGTCCCATGTGGATCGATGACACCAGCGCCGACGTCATCAAAGTTGACTTCGAGGCGCTCTACCACGGCGATGTTCTGGTAGAGGGGGACACCTCGGAGCAACTCGACGATTGGCACCCGCTGGCTCCCGCTGTCTGACCGCGGCGGAACAGGTCGGCGCTCGAGTTTGCTCGGCGCCGACCTTCCTATGTGAACCGGCGGCTTAAGCCAGCACCCGCTCGTCTTCGTCCGATCCGACCATGCCGGCCAGTCGCCCGGTGATCAGCTCCTCGGCCTCGGCCACGATCCGCGCCACCAGTTCGCCGACGGCCGGAATGTCGTCGATCAACCCCATCGCCGTGCCCACCGACCAGATTCCCGCGTCGAGGTTGCCCTCTTCGAACACCTTGACGCCGCGCACGCCGGCGACCAGATCTTTGACGTCTTCGAACTGGCCGCCGTTGTCCAGGATTTCGATGACCTCGCGCGACACCGCGTTGCTGGCCACCCGCGCAGTGTTGCGCAATGGCCGGAAGATCAGCTCGGTGTCCAGTTCACTGCCCGCGACGATCGCCTCCTTGACCTTCTGGTGAATCGCCGACTCGGCCGTGCACATGAACCGCGAGCCCATGTTGATCCCGTCGGCGCCGAGCGCCAGCGCCGCGACCAAGCCGCGCCCGTCGGCAAAACCGCCTGACGCGATCATCGGGATGTCGATCTTGTCGGCGGCCGCCGGAATCAGCACCAGACCGGGGATGTCGTCCTCACCCGGATGCCCCGCACACTCGAACCCGTCGATGCTGATCCCGTCCACACCGAGGCTTTGTGCCTTCACCGCGTGACGCACCGACGTGCACTTGTGCAGCACCTTGATCCCGTTGTCGTGAAACATCGGCAGGTGCGGCGCCGGGTTCGAACCGGCCGTCTCCACGATCTTGATGCCGGAGTCGACGATCACGCGCCGGTACTCGTCGTACGGCGGCGGGTTAATCGTGGGCAGGATCGTCAGGTTCACACCGAACGGCTTGTCGGTCAGGTCCCGGCACCGGGCGATCTCGTCGGCCAGATCCGCCGGCGTGGGCTGCGTCAGCGCAGTGATGAATCCCAACGCGCCGGAATTCGCCACGGCCGCAACCAGTTCCGCACGGCCCACCCACTGCATGCCGCCCTGGACGATGGGATGGTCGACCCCGAACGTCTCGGTGAACTTGGTCGTAATCACCGCGGGGCCATCCTGATCGCCCCGTCCAGCCTGATCACCTCGCCGTTGAGCATCGGGTTGTGGATGATGTGCACGGCCAACGCGGCGTATTCGTCTGGGTCGCCCAACCGCGCGGGATGCGGGACCTGTGCACCCAGAGACTTCTGCGCCTCCTCGGGCAGCGAGCCCAGCAGCGGGGTCTTGAAAAGCCCGGGTGCGATCGTGCACACACGGATCAGCTCGCGTGACAGATCACGGGCGATCGGGACAGTCATGCCGACGACCCCGCCTTTGGACGCCGAATACGCGGCCTGACCGATCTGCCCTTCGAACGCTGCGACCGACGCCGTGTTCACGATGACGCCGCGCTCTTCGCCCAATGGCTCGGTCTTCGCGATGCGCTCCGCGGCCAGGCGCAGGACGTTGAATGTACCGATCAGGTTCACCTGAATGGTCTTGGTGAACGCGTCCAGCGGGAACGGCCCGTTCTTGCTCAGTGTCTTCACCGCGCTTCCGATGCCCGCGCAGTTGACGTTGATCCGCACCGGACCGAGCGATTCGGCAACATCGAGGGCTGCGCTCACCGCCGCTTCGTCGGTGACATCGGCGGGCGCGAACCGCACCCGGTCGCCCAACTCTTTGACCACCTCCTCACCCTTCGACGTCGGCAGGTCGATGATGACCACCTGCGCACCCTCGCCGAGCAGCGCCTTGGCGGTGGCGAGGCCGAGGCCGGAGGCGCCGCCGGTGACGAGCGCTACGGCGTCCTTGATCTCCACTGATCGGTGTCCTTTCTTCTGAAGTCCGTGAGCCGACCCACTGGTTGGTTGAACTCTACAAAGCCCTATGGTGTAGCCATGACCACCCTTGATTCCAGCACTGACGCTTACCCGACCGTCCAGGGGCTCGCGGTAGCGCTGGCCGACGGCGTGCTGTCGATCACGATGAACCGCCCCGAGAGCCTGAACTCTCTCACCGAGACGATGCTCTACGGCATCGCCGACGCAGTCGAACGCGCCGCCGACGACGACCGCGTACGGGTGGTGCGGCTCGGCGGCGCAGGGCGCGGGTTCAGCTCGGGCGCCGGGATCAGTGAAGAAGACCAAAAGAGCGGCGGCGCAGGCTCTCCCACCCGGATCATCGACGAGGCAAACCGCGCGGTCCGCGCGCTCGCCACACTGCCGAAGCCCGCCGTCGCCGTCGTGCACGGTCCGGCAGCCGGGGTGGCCACATCATTGGCGTTCGGCTGCGACGTCGTATTGGCTTCGGAGAAAGCGTTTTTCATGCTCGCTTTCACCAAGATCGGCCTGATGCCCGACGGCGGCTCGTCGGCGCTGGTGGCGGCGGCCGTCGGGCGGATCCGTGCGATGCGGATGGCGCTGCTGGCCGAGCGGATCCCGGCGCGTGAGGCGCTGGACTGGGGCCTGGTCACCGCCGTCTATCCCGCCGACGAGTTCGACGCGCAGGTCGACGATGTCATCGCGAAGTTGGTCAACGGCCCCGCGGTGGCCTTCGCCAAGACCAAAGAGGCCGTCAACGCCGCCACGCTCACCGAACTGGAGAGGGCGTTCGAACGGGAGAAGCAGGGCCAGTCGGTGCTGATCAGGTCGCACGACTTCATCGAGGGCACACTGGCTTTCCAGCAGCGCCGCTCCCCCGACTTCACCGACCGCTGAGGCCGTACGACTCGTTCAGCAGGGAGGCCAGCAACGCAACCCGTTGCGCGTCGAGTTCCGGCTGCGGCCGCACCGCGCGCAGAAGAGCGGCGCCGTCGAAGGCGTTGATCAGCGTCGCGACGAGCACACCGAGCGTCTTGTCCGGCACGCCCTCGGAGCCCGGCAACGCACGGACCGCGCCGTAGATCTTCGCCTCGTACTCGGCCAGCACGCCTTGCAGTGTGGCCCTGAGCTTTTCGTCGGTGCGCGCGGCGATCATCAACTCGTACATCACCGCGTTGACGGGATTGAGGGTGACGTCGCGCAAGATCGTCAGCATCGCGTCGAGCACCGGCTGGTCTGCCGGTATCTCCGCGGCCTTCTTGCTCCCCTGCTCGAGCTGACGGCGCAGCACTTCGTGTGCCGTGGCGGCCATGAAGTCGCCCATGGTGTCGAAGTGCCGGAATAGCGCACCCACCGAAACGCCTGCGCGCCTGGTGATCTCGGCGGCAGATGCCCGCGCATACCCGACCTCCACGATCGCGGCGATGCTGGCATCGAGCAGGCGCGCGACGGTTTCTTCGCGACGCTGCTGTTGCGTCCGGGCCATTTCAGACTGCGACTGGTTTCGACGAGCTCGCACCCCTCCGCAGTACCGTATTTGCTCCTCGCGTCCGCAGAAACTGGCCCGACTTCACGGTCGTGCCGTACCCGTCACAGAATTCACCGTTGCGGAACACGACGGTCCCGCCGACACCGGTGGCGACGACGGCGGCGTCGTTGCGGTTCACCATCCGGCTCAGCCCTCCGTAGAACGGCACCTTCTCCTCGTGGTAGCCGTCCACCGACTCGTCGAGGCCGGCGGGATCGATCACCACGAAGTCGGCGCGGTCCCCCTCGCGCAACGTGCCCGCGTCGAGACCGAACCAGTCGGCGACCTCGGCTGTGAGCCGGTGCACCGCGTGTTCGACGGTCATGAACCTCTCCCGCAGAACCCGCTTGAGCAGCCGCAGACCGAAGTTGTAGAAGGCCATGTTGCGCAGGTGGGCGCCGGCGTCGGAGAAGCCCATGTGGATGGTCGGCTCGAGGGCGAGCTTGTTCATCTGTGCCGGACGGTGATTGGCGACCGTGGTGGTCCACCGCACGTTGCGTTCGCCGTTTTCGACGAGAACGTCGAGGAACGCGTCGAGCGGGTGCAGCCCGCGCTCGTCGGCGATCTGCCCGAACGACTTGCCGATCAGATTCTCGTCGGGGCACTCGACGATGACGGCGTCGTGAAAGTCGCGGTGCCACAGGGTCGGGCCGAGCTTGATGCGGTCGAACTGGCGGCGGAACCGGCGCCGGTATTCGGTGTCGGCCAGCAGTGTGTTGCGCTGCAGCTGGTCGCGTAAGTGCAGGGCCGCGGTGCCGGCGCCGAACTCCTCGAAGACCGGCAGATCGATTCCGTCGGAATACAGTTCGAACGGCACCGGAAGGTGCTGGAACCGCACGCTGGCGCCCAGCACGGCATTGAGCAGCCGTGTGCCCGGGCCGAACACGCTCACCGCGGCCGGGTTCGACTTGGCGTCGGCCGACACCAGCAGGCTCATCCGAACGCCCCTGCGGCGGCCGAACATTCGGCTGCTGGACAGGAAGAACAGCAGCGCGCTGACCGCGTTGCCGACGTCGGGCGCGCTCTGCAGGATTCGGCCGCGCTTGCGCAGCACGTTGATCAGCCTGCGCCGCTCACGCCAGGTTGCGAACGTGGACGGCAGCGCCCGCGAGCGGTATCGGTCGCCGTCGAGCTTGTCGATCGCCGCGTCCATGCCGGACATGCCGAGCAGGCCCGCGTCGAGCGCCTCGTCGAGCAGCTGCGCCATCTTGTCCAGCTCGGCATCGGTAGGCCGAACACCCTCGGTGGTGGCGCGGCCCAGGCCCAGCACCGAGGCGCGCAGATCCGAATGGCCAAGCAGCGAGCTGACATTGGGCCCCAGCGGCAGGTTGTCAAGGGCGGCAACGTAGTCCGCCGGCGTCGACCACGTTTTCTTGGCATCCAGCGCCCCGAGCACGTACTGGCGCGGCACTGCCTCGACCCGGCTGAACAGATCGGCCGCATCCTCGGAGTCGGTATAGACCGTCGACAGCGAGCAGTTGCCCAGCAGCACGGTGGTGACGCCGTGCCGCACCGACTCGCGCAGTCCGGGATCGAGAAGGACCTCGGCGTCGTAGTGGGTGTGCACGTCGATGAAGCCCGGGACGATCCACTTGCCGGCCGCGTCGATCACGTCGGGGCAGCCGGTCTCGTCGAGCGGCCCGGCTGACACGCTGGCCACCACGCCGTCGCGGATGCCGAGCGTGCGGGTCTGCGGTGCTGCGCCGGTTCCGTCGAACCAGAGGCCGTTGCGGATGATCACGTCGTAGGTCATGTCGCTACCCTAGCATTAGATAGTGAGTACTCGCAAACATTCTTACTGCCCCGGTGACAGGCCGAAAATCGGCGGCAGCGCGAGGACCATCAGCAGGCTCCACCAGAAGTGAATGAGGATCGGCGCCAGCACGCCACCCGTCGCACGGCGCGCCAGCGCGCACACAGTGCCGAGGATCACCGCGGCGAATCCGAGCATCGGGTTGCCGCTCGCCAGCGTCACGGCGATGTACAGCACCGTGGAGATGACCACCGGGTAGTGGCGTCCCAGCGCGACGTACACCGCGCCGCGAAAGAAACACTCCTCGGCGATGCCGTTGATCAGCGTGATGAACAGGACCAGTTGCAGCGAACCTTTGTCGGCGTACTCGAGCACGTGTTTGATGTACTCGCTCACCGCAGGGATCTCGCGTGCGATCAGCCCGCCCAACAGGAAAACGCCCCCGAGGGTCACGCCGACGACCGTGCCGGTGATCACCGGTCGCTGGTTGCGCCCGCGGAAGTTGACGGAGCCGAGGTGGATGGGCCGGGACAGCAGTGCACCGATGAACCAGACGCCGGCGAGCAGGAACGTCGCCCAGTAGAACGAGTCGTCGCCGGGGGGCCGGTTCATCGAGAACCCCAGCACGACGGCGCCGGCCAGGAGGAACACCACGACGACGATCCGCCGGCGCAGCACCACCGCGGGCGGCTCGTGGTAGGGCACCGCGACGGTGGTGGCGATCTTCTTGATCTCTGCCAGCAGTCCCGGGCGGGCGGTCGCGGTGGTTTCTGGGGCGGTTTCTGGTTGGGTCATGCTGACTTTCCGTTCGGGCCGAGGTCGGTCAGGATGTCGATCCCGGTGCGCAGAACCCCGGCCACCGGGCCGGGTACCAGGTTGACGAGTTCGAGCGCAGGCCGGGCTGCCGCCGGCGTCACCGCCCGCGCCAACCGCTGCAGGGCGAGCACGTCGCCGCCCGCCCAGTCAGGATCGCTGTCGGCCAGATGGTGCGGGTCGGCGAGTTCGTTGACGGGCCGGGGTCGGTGGCTGGCCACCGAAGCGGCGATCGCATCGTCGATGTCGGTCAGGCCCCCCGGCGGGTCCGGCACGAGGTCGCGCAGTCGATGTGCGGAGGCCAGCATCGGGTGATCCAGCGACTCGACGAGGTCGGCGGCAAGACCGCCGGGAACGGGCAGCGCAATTGCCGTCACTCGCGACACCACAGCGGTGTCGATGCCACGCACCGGCACCCCGGCCCGCCACGTGCCCGTCGCCTTGGCGTAGGCGAACAGCAGATGCCGGTAGGTCGTGGTCTGCGGCCCGCAGATGTCGTAGCCACCGGCAGGCACCCGCTCCGGATCCGCCGCCGCCACGAGGTAATACAGCACGTCGCGAATCGAGATCGGGTCCATCGGGTTCTCGACCCATGGCAGCAGCGGGAACAGCAGGAAACGGTCACCGACGTAGCGCAGCATCTCGAAAGACGTCGACCCGGCGCCGATGATCATCGCTGCACCCAGCCACACCACTTCGGGACCGCCCTCGACCGACAGCGCGTGTGCGACCTCGGCGCGGCTGGTCAAGTGCTCCGACAGGTCGTCGCCCTCGGGCA
>JBAPQQ010000381.1:0-2829 GCA_049280695.1 Mycobacterium sp. | reverse complement strand
GCGGCTACGGGCCGGGCGGAGGCCGGCCAGCGAGAACGTCGTGTGCACCAGCGAACCGGCCCGCTCGACCAGCGTCTTTCGCCGCGGAAAATAGTGCATCGGCAGGCCGCGCCGGTCCCGCGGCGGCCCCATGAAAGCCGGTGCCTCTACCAGTGGCGAGTCCGCGGGCAGCTTGCCTGCGGCCCGTTTGTAGGCGGCCAGCGCCCGGGGGTGCAGCCTGATCTCGTCGGGCACCACCACGAATGCCGCCTCGATCGCCTTACCGAACAGCCGCAGCAGGATCTCGTCTCCGGGGGTCCAGCGCATCCCGGCCTTCTCGCGCACGACCGGGTCGAACAGCCCCGCGGCGATCCAGCGCTGCCCGGCGATCAGCGGCTTGAACATCTGGTCCCACACCGGCGTGGGCATCAGAACGAACTTCGGCTTGGGGATGCGGATCTGGAAGATGTCCCGTGTCGCGCGGTTGATCTCGAGTTCCTCCCGGCAGACCCGCTCCCAGTAGTCCTGAAACTCTTCCCAGGTTCTCGGAACGGGCCGCATGCTCATGCCGTACATGCGATACCACTGCACGTGCTCGTCGAAAAGCTGGCGTTTCTCGGCGTCGGTAAGCCCGCCGCAGAAGTACTCGGCGGTCTTGAGCACCAGCATGAAGAACGTCGCATGCGCCCAGTAGAAGGTTTCCGGGTTCAACGCGTGATAGCGACGCCCGGCAGAGTCGATGCCCTTGATGCTCTCGTGGAAGCTGCGGACCTGCTGGCCGGTCGCCGACGCTCGCTCTCCGTCGTAGACCACGCCCATGATCGGGTAGACGGACCGGGCGACGCGCTGCAGCGGCTCCCGCAACAGAATCGAGTGTTCCTCGACGCCGGCTCCCAGCTCCGGGTACATGTTCTGCAGGGCGCCGATCCACACGCCCATCAGCCCGGTCCGCAAGTCGCCGAAGTACCTCCAGGTGAGCGAATCGGGGCCCAGGGGGTGGTACTGCCGTCTCGAATCGGACGCCGAACCGGTCGAGGTGCTCGCGCTCACAGTTCCTCCTGGGGACTACCCGTGACCTGAGAATAATGTTGACAACATACGTTGTCTATATTCGGCCGGCAGTGTGTTATCCGCTGGAGACGCCTCTGCTGCAGGGTCGTGACCAGGTGATTTGGCGGGTGGCCCGGTTGAGCGAGACCGAACCGGAATTGCCCGGCCTCAGAACCGGCCTCTACCCTGGCGGTCGTGAGAGTCGAGCCGTCCGGCGGGCAGTCCGGCGGCCGCGGGGAAGAAGCCGACAAGTCACCGGACGACCGCTCGGACCAATCGCGAAACAAGCGGGGCGGAGCGGGCGGATGGCTGGCGAACAGGAACCGCAGTCCCGGGGTGATCGCCGCGATACGGCGTGCGCGCAGGGCCCTTCCGGGTGACCCGCACTTCGGTGATCGGCTGTCGGCCAGCGGTCTCGGCGGCCCGGCGGCGGCGGCCCGGGCTGCGGACCGGCTGCTGGGAGACCGCGACGCCGCGTCACGCGAGTTGAGTCTCGGCGCTCTGCAGGTGTGGCAGGCGGTGAGCGAACGGGTGATCCGAAAACCCACTCTGGAAGAGGTCACGCTGGTCTTCACCGACCTGGTCGGGTTCTCGCAGTGGGCGCTGAATGCCGGCGACGACGCCACACTCAAGTTGCTGCGGCAGGTTGCCCAGGTCGTCGAGCCGCCGCTGCTGGAACTCGGGGGCCAGGTGGTCAAGCGGATGGGCGACGGGATCATGGCGGTCTTCCCTGACCCGGTGACGGCGATAGCCGCGGTCATGGTCGCCGCTGAGGCCTTGAACACCGTTGAGGTGGAGGGCTATACGCCCGTGATGCGAATCGGCATCCATACCGGACGGCCGCAGCGAATCGGCTCCGACTGGCTCGGTGTCGACGTGAATATCGCAGCGCGCGTGATGGAAGGCGCCGGCAAGGGTGGTGTGGTGGTCTCGGGTTCCACTCTCGAGCGGCTCACCCCCGAGCAACTCCAGGAGCTGGGCGTGTACCCCAAACGCTTGCGCCGGCCCATGTTTGCCCATCGGCCGTCCGGGGTACCACCGGACATCACGATGTACCGGCTCGAGGTCCGCAAGGACGTCACGGCCGCCGAGACCACGAAACGCACCCCGTCACAGGAATAGTGGAGCCGATGGTCACCCGAACACTGTCCACTCTGCTCCGACTGCGCGTCACGTTCAGCTACTCGGTGCTGTTGTTGACCGTCGCCACGACGTTGCTGATACTCGGTCCGGCCGCGCAGGAACAAGTGGTCAGCCGGATGAGTACGAATCTGGACAACCTCGGCCAAGGGCATCTCGGCACGCTGATCGGCAGCGCGTTCGTCACCGAAACCGGCCCGATCTGGATATGGCTGCCGGGTTTGGTGTGCCTGCTTGCCATCGCGGAATTGCTGTGGCGCAGCGGACGGGTGCTGATCACCTTCGCGCTCGGGCACATCGGAGCCACACTGATCGTCGCCGCAGGACTCGCCACGGCGATCAACGTCGGCTGGCTGCCGATCTCCGTCGCCCGGGCCACCGACGTCGGGATCAGCTACGGCGCCGTCGCCGTGCTGGGCGCGCTCACGGCGGCGGTTCCGTCGCGCTGGCGGCCCGCATGGATCGGGTGGTGGCTGTCCGTGGGCCTGCTGGTGGTGTGCGCCACCGCGGACTTCACGAACGGCGGCCATTTCGTGGCTCTGCTCGTCGGGATGGCGGTTTCGGCCCGGCTGGGCAGCGTCAACCGATGGACGCGCGTTCGGCTGGCTCTTTTCGTGACGGGTGTGGCATTCGGCTATCTGGTGCTCGTGAACACCGGCG
>JBAPQQ010000380.1:0-12544 GCA_049280695.1 Mycobacterium sp. | reverse complement strand
GACGCGTCGCCAGCCTCGACCGCGGTCACCTCACCCCGGAAGGTCACGGTGTAGTAGGCGTACCACGGCACACCGAGGCGCAGCCCGATCGACTTGATCACCGCGTTCGGGCCGGCCCAGTCGGTGATGTAGCGCTGCACCAGGCCGGTGTCGGTCAAGATGTTGACGAAGATGTCCTTGGACCCCTTGGCCTGTGCCTTGTCCCGATCGTGATGCACGTCCTGGTAGTCGCGCGTGGCGATCGCCGTCGACACGATGAACGTCGGGTCGCCGTAGAGCTTCAGTTCGGGCAGCCTGGTGCCGACTTCTACAGTTGGTGCGCTCATGCGTCGGGCTCCCACGCGTACAGGGTCCAAGCCGGCCCGACGTCGTTGGCCGGGAAATCGATGAACGTTGCACGGACGGGCATCCCGATCTCCACCTTCGACGGGTCGACGTTGCGGAGTTCACCCAGCATCCGCACGCCTTCCTCGAGTTCGACGAGAGCGACGACGAACGGCAGCGACCGGCCAGGCACCTTGGGCGCGTGATGCACGACGAAGCTGAACACCGTGCCCTTGCCGCTTGCCACGACGTAGTCGACGGGCGATTGCTTGTCCTGCCAGATCGCGGGCACCGGTGGGTGCTGCAGGCTTCCGTCGGGCCGCTTCTGGATGCGCAATTCGTGGGCGTTCACACCGTCCCAGAAGAACTTGGTGTCCCGCGACGACGCCGGGCGCATCATCGCGTCGGCATAGAGGTCGTCGGGGACGGCAGAATCGGCGGACTCAGCCGGCCTGAATTTCATGATGCGCCAAATCATCTCGGTGACGTCCTCGTCGCCGGCCTGCCAGGTGATCTTCTGAGTGATGAAGAATCCCTCGCCGAGCGCAGTCTGCTTCGGGCCGACCACATCCGTCAATTCCGCGACGACGCTCACTTCCTCGCCGGGCCGCAGATACCGGTGGTAGGTCTGCTCACAGTTGGTGGCGACCACACCGATGTATCCGGCGTCGTCGAACAACTCGATGATCTTGCCCAGCGGATCGTCGTCGGGGCGTGTGCCACCCAGGCCGAACATCGTCCACACCTGAATCATGGCCGGAGGCGCGACGATTCCCGGATGCCCGGCGGCGCGGGCGGCGGCCTCGTCGACGTAGATGGGATTCTTGTCGCCCATCGCGTCGAGCCAGTGGTCGACCATCGGCTGATTGACCGGATGGCGACCCCGCCGCGGCTTGCTCTTGCCCTCGGCCTTGACCCGCTCGGCGGCCATCTGGATGTCGCTTGAGGTTTGCTCTTTGCGCGGGCGCGCATCGACGCTGTTCACCGCGGCACCCTGGGCACCTTCAAGCCCGAGGCCGCGATCATTTCCCTCATCACTTCGTTGACGCCTCCACCGAACGTGATCACCAAGTTGCGCTTGGTCTGCTGATCCAACCAGTACAGCAGATCGGCAGTGTCGGGCTCAGCCGGGTTGCCGTACTTGCCGACGATCTCTTCGGCGAGCCGCCCGATATGTTGGATCCGTTCGGTGGCAAACACTTTCGTCGCTGCGGCATCGGCGACATCGATGGTCTCGCCGGCTGCGGCGACCTGCCAGTTGAGCAGTTCGTTGATCCGCCACACGGACTGGATCTCGCCGAGCGCGCGTTTGACGTCGTCGTGGTCGATCGGGCTGACGCCGTCGCCGCCGGGCTTGGACGCCCACGCGCGCACGCGATCGTGGATGCCGGCGAACTTGCCCGCCGGGCCGAGCATCACGCGCTCGTTGTTCAGCTGAGTGGTGATCAGCCGCCAGCCGCCGTTCTCCTCGCCGACCAGCATGTCGACCGGCACCCGAACATCGTTGTAATAGCTGGCATTGGTGTGGTGAGCGCCGTCCGAGAGGATGATCGGCGTCCACGAATAGCCGGGATCCTTGGTGTCGACGATCAGGATCGAGATGCCCTTGTGCTTGACGGCTTCCGGGTCGGTGCGGCACGCCAGCCAGATGTAGTCGGCGTCGTGGGCGCCCGTAGTGAAGATCTTCTGTCCGTTCACGATGTACTCGTCGCCCTGCCGAACGGCGGTGGTGCGCAGCGACGCCAGGTCGGTGCCGGCTTCCGGTTCGGTGTAGCCGATCGCGAAGTGAACCTCGCCGGCCAGGATCGCGGGCAGAAACTTCTTCTTCTGCGCATCGCTGCCGTACACCTGCAGGGTGGGGCCGACGGTCTGCAGCGTCACGGCGGGCAGCGGGACGTCGGCGCGCTGAGCCTCGTTGACGAAGATCTGTTGTTCGATCGGGCCGAACCCCAGACCGCCGAACTCCTTGGGCCAGCCGACACCGAGCTTGCCGTCCTGCCCCATCCGCCGGATCACGGCACGGTAGGCCTCACCGTGCCGGTTGGTTTCCATCTCCTGGCGCTCGCCGGGCGAGATGAGGTTCGAAAAGTATTGCCGCAGTTCGGCTTGCAGCTGACGCTGCTCCGGGGTCAGGTCGATGAACATTGCGCTCCCACCAGGTCGAGACGGTGCGACGGCCCGCCCAGCAGCCTGGTCAGGTCCTTGATCGTCGAGTAGTAACGCGGCATCGGGTAGGTGATGTCCATGCCCATGCCGCCGTGCAGATGATGGCAGATCTGCATCGCCGGCGGTGCCTGAGAGGTCAGCCAGTAGCCCAGCACGGCGAGGTCGTCCTCTGCGTCACGGCCCTCGGCCAACCGCCAGATCACCGACGACGACGCCAAAGTGATTGTCCGCGAGGCGATGTAGACCTCGGCCAGCTGCGCGGCGACGGTCTGGAACGTCGACAGCGGCTTGCCGAACTGGTGCCGGCTGCCGACGTAGTCGGCCGTCAGCCGTAACGCCCCGGCGACCAGGCCGGCCGCGTACGCACCGATCATCGCCAGTGCGAGCTGGTTCACGCGATGTGCAGTGGCGCCTTCGAGCACGTGGTCCACGGCCGCCTCGGAGAAGGTGACGACGTACTGGTCGCTGCCGTTGGACGTCGGCGTCTTGGTCAGCTCGACACCGTCGGCGCGAGGCGACACGACGACGACTGCGCTGTCCGCAGTGACGAGGATCCACTCCGCTTGTTCGGCATAGGGCACGCCAATCTTGATGCCGTTCAGGCGATTGTCGGCGAAGGTGGTCGCCGGCCGGTCGGGAAGTGCGGCACCCGACTCGTTCAGCGCGGCAGTGAGCACGCCGCCTTTCGCAACCCCCGCGAGGTATCGCTCCTGCTGGGCATCGCCGGCCAGCTCCAGCAGAGGCACGACACCCAGTCCGAGCGTGGCCAACGCCGGGCTGACCGTCCCGTGGCGGCCGATCTCGGTCAGCGCGGTTGCCACCTCGGCAAGACCGACACCGTCGCCACCCAGGCTTTCGGGCACCGCCAGAGCTGTCACGCCGCCGGAAACCAGTGCGTCCCAGCTGTTCTCACGCTCCAGCACTGCGGTGACGACGTCCGCGACAGCCTGCTGCGCGGGTTCGAGGGTGAAATCCATCGTCAGTGCGCGCCGGCCTGATTCGCCGGCTCGCCGGCGACCGGGCACTCGGCCGCCGCACCGCGGTAGTCGACCTGCCAGTGCTTGATGCCGTTCAGCCATCCGGACCGCAGCCGCTCCGGCTCCGAGATCGGAGTCAGGTCGGGCATGTGGTCGGCGACCGCGTTGAAGATCAGGTCGATCGTCAGCTTCGCGAGGTTGGCGCCGATGCAGTAGTGAGCGCCGGTGCCACCGAAGCCCACGTGCGGGTTGGGGTCGCGCAGAATGTCGAACGTGTACGGGTCGTCGAAGACTTCTTCGTCGAAGTTGGCGGACCGGTAGAACATCACCACCCGCTGGCCCTTGTTGATCGTCACATCCGAGAGTTCGTAGTCCTCGAGCGCGGTGCGCTGGAAGCAGCTGACCGGGGTGGCCCACCGCACGATCTCGTCGGCAGCCGTTGCCGGGCGCTCCTTCTTGTAGAGCTCCCACTGGTCGGGGTTGTCGGCGAACGCGATCATCCCGTGAGTGATGGAGTTGCGGGTGGTTTCGTTACCCGCAACCGAGAGCATCACGACGAAGAAGCCGAACTCGTCGTCGGAAAGCTTCTCTCCCTCGATGTCGGCCTCGATCAGCGCCGTGACGATGTCGTCGCCCGGGTTCTTCGCCTTCTCCTCGGCCATCTTCATCGCGTACATGATCAGCTCGGCCGAGGACATCTTCGGGTCGACGTCGGCGTATTCGGGGTCGTCGTTGCCGGTCATCTCGTTGGACCAGCGGAAGATCTTGTCGCGGTCCTCCTGCGGGATTCCGAGCAGACCGGCGATGGCCTGCAGCGGCAACTCGCACGACACCTGCTCGACGAAGTCGCCGGCACCCTGGGACGCCGCCGTCTCGGCGATCTTCTGCGCCCGCTCGCTGAGTTCGTCGCGCAACCGGCCGACGGCCCGCGGCGTGAACCCGCGGGAGATGATCTTGCGCAGCCGGGTGTGATGCGGCGCATCCATGTTGAGCATCACGTGTCGCTGGACCTCGATGTCCTCGCGAGCGATGTCGTCGTGGAAGCGCGGGATCACGCCGTTTTCGTAGCTGGAGAAGATGTCGCTGCGCCGGGAGATCTCCTTGACGTCCTTGTGCTGGGTGATCACCCAGTAGCCGCCGTCGTTGAACCCACCGGCGTGACCCGGGGTCGTTTCGCACCACCAGATCGGCGCGGCCTTGCGCAGGTCGGCGAACTCGTCGACCGGCAGGCCCTTGACGTTGATGTCGGGGTCGGTGGGGTCGAAGCCGGGCGGCAGGTTAAGGCTGGGCATGAGTGAGCTCCTTATTACAAGGATGTCTAGTGGTGTTCTCCTGCCAGTAAAACATGGCTTCACCGCAGACAAAAGGCGCTGTTCGATCATCGCTTGTCAGACTAATGGAACGTGTTCTAGCCTGGCGGAATGGGTAACCCTGTCATCGTCGAAGCCACCCGCAGCCCGATCGGCAAGCGCAATGGATGGCTGTCGGGCCTGCATGCGACCGAGTTGTTGGGTGCGGTTCAGAGAGCGTTGGTGGAGAAGGCCGGCATCGATGCCGGCGACGTGGAACAGCTCATCGGCGGCTGTGTCACGCAGTTCAGCGAGCAGTCCAATAACGTCACCCGCACGTCGTGGCTCACCGCCGGTTTGCCAGAGCAGGTCGGCGCCACCACCGTCGACTGCCAATGCGGCAGCGGCCAGCAGGCGAACCACCTGATCGCCGGGCTGATCGCCACCGGCGCGATCGACGTCGGGATCGCCTGCGGTGTCGAGGCGATGAGCCGCGTGGGCCTGGGCGCGAACGCCGGCCCGGACCGCAAGTGGCGTGCGGAGTCGTGGGACATCGACCTGCCCGACCAGTTCACCGCGGCTGAGCGGATCGCCAAGCGGCGCGGCATCACCCGCTCCGACATCGACGAGTTCGGGTTCGAGTCGCAGCGAAAGGCCAAGCAGGCCTGGGCCGAGGGTCGGTTCGACCGCGAGATCTCATCCGTCGATGCACCGGTGCTCGACGAGCAACGTCAGCCGACCGGTCAACGGGCCGCGGTGACCCGCGACCAAGGTCTGCGCGACACGACGTTGGAGGGACTCGCGTCGTTGAAGCCCGTGATGGAGGGCGGTATTCACACCGCGGGCACGTCGTCGCAGATTTCCGACGGTGCGGCCGCGGTGCTGTGGATGGACAGTGATGTGGCCAAGGCGCACGGATTGCGGCCGCGGGCACGGATCGTCAGCCAGGCGCTCGTCGGCGCGGAGCCCTACTACCACCTCGACGGTCCGGTGCAGTCGACGGCGAAGGTGCTGGAGAAGGCCGGCATGAAGATCGGCGACATCGACGTCGTCGAGATCAACGAGGCGTTCGCGTCGGTGGTGCTGTCGTGGGCGCGGGTGCACAACCCGGACATGGCCCGGGTGAACGTCAACGGCGGCGCGATCGCTTTGGGGCATCCGGTCGGCTCCACCGGCAGCCGGCTGATCACCACCGCGCTGCACGAACTGGAGCGCACCGACAAGAGCACCGCGTTGATCACCATGTGCGCCGGCGGGGCACTGTCCACCGGCACGATCATCGACCGGATCTAGCCGGGTCTACCGCCGAGATTCACGTTGTGCAGAGAAAGTTCGAGGCGATTTCAGGCCGTGCTTGCAACAGTCGGTGGTGTGGACGGATTGGACAGTAGTTCTTCGAGGGCTTCGGCGGGTGTTTTCCAGCCGAGTGTGCGGCGGGGTCGGTTGTTGAGTTTGGCGGCGACGAAGTCGAGATAGTCGGCTGGGAACACCGAGAGATCGGTACCTTTAGCAAAGTATTGGCGCAGTAGGCCGTTGGTGTTCTCGTTGGTGCCGCGCTGCCAGGGCGAATGAGGATCACAAAAATAGATGTCCAGCTCGGCGGCCTCGGCGATGGCGATGTGGTTGGTCATTTCGCGGCCCTGGTCCCAGGTGAGGGTCTTGCGCAGGATCGCTGGCAGTTGCGCCATTTTCGCCACGATCGCTTCTTGGACCGCCAGCGCGGTGTGATCGTCGGGCAGATGTAGCAGCATCACGAATCGGGTCGTGCGCTCCACCAGGGTGCCAATTGCTGATTTGTGCTCTGCGCCCACGATCAGATCACCCTCCCAGTGTCCCGGTACTGCGCGATCCTCGACTTCGGGAGGGCGCTCGCTGATATTGACCATGCCCGGGATGCGGCCGCGGCGTTCACCGGGGCGGCGCTGGGGTTTACGCAGCGCGCGCCCGGTGCGCAGGCGCGTGTGGATCTCACGATTCAAATTCCCTTTGCTTTGAACGTAAATCGATTGGTAGATGGTCTCGTGGGACACCCGCATCTCCGCATCGTCAGGGAAATCGATCAGCAGTCGGTGAGCGATCTGCTCGGGGCTGTGCTCATCGAGTAGCCGTGTCTGGACCTCATCATGCAGCATCGCGTTCTTGACCAGTTTGGCCTTCTGCGGCCGACGTGCGCGTTGATCGGAACGGGCTTGAGCCAGCAGCGCCCGATACTCGACGTCGGCGTGGCGCCCGCTTTGACGGGCCCCGAACGCCTCCTTGCGCCGATACCCCGACTTGCCGCCATTGCTGCTGGGCGGACGGCCGTTGGTGTCAATCTCGCGCTTGATCGTTGAGGCCGGCCGCGGCGGCCTCAGCCGGCTACCGATCGTGCGTAACGACTGATTGGCCTTCACACCGATCTCGATTTCCATCCGGTCATAGACGGTCAGCCGAGGCCGCGGACCCGACCTGCTCGGCTCGACAAGGTGTGGTTTCACCCCGCCAGCGTTACCGAACCAGCGAACTCCAGTCGCCTCCGACACGCCGACAGCACCACCGGCCTGCGCGGCGCTTAGGCCATCACCAACCCGGCGCCAAAACTCGCGGACAACAGCTCTCATGGGTGGAAGAGGCACAGCAATACTCCTCGATCGAAATCAAGGACTGTTGCATGCACGCCCAGAACCCAAGTCGAACTTCTTCTGCATGACGTTGATTTCGGCGGAGGTAAGCGTGAAATAGCCACGGCCTAACTCAGGCCGGCCGCGTCCATTCCCCTCAGTTCCTTCTTGAGGTCGGCGATCTCGTCGCGGATCCGCGCGGCCAGTTCGAACTGCAAGTCACGCGCCGCAGCCATCATCTGAGCGGTCAGGTCCTTGATCAGGTCGGCCAGTTCCGCCCGCGGCATGTTCGAGGTGTCGCGGCCCTCGATGATCCCCGCGCTGACGGCCCGCCCCGGCTCACCCTGGGCACGCCTGCCCCGCGACACGTTGCGCCCCGAGCCGATCTCGACTTTGTCGCTGTCGTCGGCCTCGCGGTACACCTGGTCGAGGATGTCGGCGATCTTCTTGCGCAGCGGCTTCGGGTCGATGCCGCGTTCCTCGTTGTACGCGATCTGCTTGGCCCGGCGCCGCTCCGTCTCGTCGATGGCTTCTTTCATCGAATCGGTGACGGTGTCGGCGTACATGTGCACCTCGCCGGAGACGTTGCGGGCCGCGCGGCCGATGGTCTGGATCAGGCTGCGCGACGACCGCAGAAAGCCCTCCTTGTCGGCGTCGAGGATCGCCACCAGCGAAACCTCGGGCAGGTCCAGACCCTCGCGCAGCAGGTTGATGCCGACGAGTACGTCGAAGTCGCCCAGCCGCAGTTGTCGGAGCAACTCGACGCGCCGCAGCGTGTCGACCTCGGAGTGCAGGTAGCGCACCCGGATGCCCATCTCGAGCAGGTAGTCGGTGAGGTCCTCGGCCATCTTCTTGGTCAGCGTGGTCACCAGCACCCGTTCGTCGGCTTCGGCACGGGCGCGGATCTCGCCGATCAGGTCGTCGATCTGGCCCTTCGTCGGCTTCACGACGACCTTGGGGTCCACCAGGCCGGTGGGCCGGATCACCTGCTCGACGAACTCCCCGCGGGACTGGCTCAACTCGTACGGGCCGGGCGTCGCGGACAGGTAGACGGTCTGACCGATCCGGTCGGCGAACTCCTCCCACGTCAACGGCCGGTTGTCGACCGCCGACGGCAGCCGGAAGCCGTAGTCGACCAGGTTGCGCTTGCGGGAGATGTCGCCCTCGTACATGCCGCCGATCTGCGGGACGGTCACGTGCGACTCATCGATGACGAGCAGGAAATCCTCCGGGAAGTAGTCGAGCAGCGTCGCCGGCGCCGACCCCGCCGGCCGGGCGTCGATGTGCCGCGAATAGTTCTCGATTCCCGAGCAGAACCCGACCTGGCGCATCATCTCGACGTCGTAGTTCGTGCGCATCCGCAGCCGCTGAGCCTCCAGCAGCTTGCCTTGCCGTTCCAGTTCGGCCAGCCGCTCGGCCAGCTCCTGTTCGATCGTGGAGATCGCATGCGCCATCCGCTCCGGTCCGGCCACGTAATGGGTGGCCGGGAAGATCCGCAGCGAGTCGACCTTGCGGATCACCTCGCCGGTGAGCGGGTGCAGGTAGTACAGCGCCTCGACTTCGTCGCCGAAGAACTCGATGCGCACCGCGAGTTCCTCGTACGACGGGATGATCTCCACCGTGTCGCCGCGAACCCGGAACGACCCGCGGGTGAAGGCCAGGTCGTTGCGGGCGTATTGGACGTCGACCAGCAGCCGCAGCAGCGCGTCACGCGGCACCTCCATGCCGACCTGCACCTCGACGGACCGGTCCAGGTAGGACTGGGGGGTGCCCAGGCCGTAGATGCACGACACCGACGCGACCACGACGACGTCCCGCCGGGACAGCAGGCTCGACGTCGCCGAGTGCCGCAGCCGCTCGACGTCGTCGTTGATCGAGCTGTCCTTCTCGATGTAGGTGTCGGTCTGCGCGATGTACGCCTCGGGCTGGTAGTAGTCGTAGTACGAAACGAAGTACTCGACAGCGTTGTGCGGCAACATTTCTCGCAGTTCGTTGGCGAGCTGGGCCGCCAGCGTCTTGTTCGGCGCCATCACGAGGGTGGGCCGCTGCAGCCTTTCGATCAGCCATGCGGTGGTGGCCGACTTGCCGGTGCCAGTGGCCCCGAGCAGCACCACGTCGCGCTCGCCGGCCTTGATGCGGCCCTCGAGCTCGTCGATGGCGGCAGGCTGGTCCCCGGCCGGCTGGTGGGGGCTGACCACCTCGAAGCGCCCGCCGGTGCGCACCGCCTCTTCGACGGCGCGGTACTCCGAGTGCGCCAGCACGGGGTGTTCGGTCGCGAAAGCCATGTAAGTCAGCGTAGAACCAGCCACCGACAGGCCGCGCGGGTGCTCGTCCCGCCTATGCTGACGCCTATCCATCCACCGAAACGCGAGACGTTCGACTTGCTCGCGCGCACCAACACCGACCCGAAGGGCATAGTGCGCGCCGTCGACGTGTACAGGGTCCAGCCGTGGGGCCTCTACATGGCACGACCGACGCCGGGCCGGGCTCAGTTCCACTACCTGGAGTCGTGGCTGTTGCCGGCGCTCGGGCTGCGCGTCAACGTCTTCCACTTCAACCCGGGCCACGAACGCGACCAGGACTACTACCTCGACGTGGGCGAGATCAGCCCGGGGGAAACCGTCTGGCACACCGAGGACCACTATCTGGATCTGGTGAACCGGACCGGTGTCGGCTCCGAACTGCTGGACGTCGACGAGCTGCTCGACGCCCATCGGGTGGGGCTGGTCAGCCCGGATACGGCGGAACGGGCCATCCGGCGGGCGGCCGACGTGATCGAGGGCCTGTCCGCACATGAGCACCGCCTTGACCGGTGGCTTTCCGGCCACGGCGTGCGGCTCACGTGGGCTGGCGCGTAATCTCGGCAGTCATGAACGACACCACCCGTGTCGGGCTGATTTCAGCCTGCCTGGCGGCAACGATCGCCACCGCCCAGCTGGCCCCGGCGACCGCGCTCGCCGACGAAACGCAACCACAGCAGCACAACGTCACCTACCGGGCCCGCGTCGACGGCGTCTCGCGAGGCTTGACGATCACCTACAACATCAGCGACACCGAGGTCGAGACCGCCAGCCCGACGGTGCTGCCCGGGCAGACGTTCGAGGCGAACGCCGTGCTGGACGACCCCGAGAAGGCCGGCATGGAGATCTCGGTCCGATGGCCCTACACGGCCAACCTGTATTGCGAGATCCTGGTCGACGACGTGATCAGCACGCAGGCCGAGGACTTCATCGCCCCCAGGTTCCTGCCCCAGAGCAACGACCCCGGATACGGCGTGATGCCCTGCGGCGGCCAGCTGGCCAACGCGGCGGCGATCAGCGCCGCCAACACGCCTGCTGATACCGCGCCGCCGGACTGAGCTACGGCCGCCAGTTCACCGCATCCGCCCAGTCCCACGCGCGGCGGTACGCGTCGAGGAACCACGGCTCCTTGGCCTCCGCGTAGCGCGGCGACGTCAGCGCGGCCCGCTTGGCGGAGAGGTAGTCCGCCTGGACCGCAGGGTGCTGAGCCAGCCAGTCGGTGAACAGCAGGGCGAATTGCTGGTTGGGCCAGCCGTC
This sequence comes from Mycobacterium sp., assembly GCA_049280695.1. Lineage (GTDB taxonomy): Bacteria > Actinomycetota > Actinomycetes > Mycobacteriales > Mycobacteriaceae > Mycobacterium. The sequence goes on along the minus strand of JBAPQQ010000380.1, from coordinate 1,631 downwards.
CACCCGCACGTGCACGTGCGTCGGCCTGCCGGGATCTGCGGAAGCGTGAAACCGCTTGCGCCACATCGGCGTATCGGCGGTGTGCGGCAAATCCGCGGTAATGTTCTCGACGCGTGGATAGCCGGCGTGCGTCAGCGCTTCGGCGATCCCGTCGGCCACCCCGAGTGACGCGACGGTGACTTGCACGTCGATCACGTCCTTGGCGTCCATGCCGGGGACAGCCGTGGAGCCGATGTGGTCGACGCGCGACGCGTTGTGACCGGACGCCGTCTTGAGGCGCTCCACGACGCGGCGCGCCTGCACCGGCCACGTCGGGTCGTACGGTACGAGGTCGCTTGGCGCGGAGACTGTCCGGTGTTCCCGCAGGTTCTGCGCGAACGGCAGGATGCGCTGGTACCACAGTTCGCGGGCACGCTCCACCAGCTGCCCCTGTGAGCCGGAGTTGTCGAGCCAGACGTCGGCGACGGCCCGCCGTTGCTCATCGCTGGCCTGAGCGGCGATCCGGGCGCGGGCGTCGGCCTCGGTCATGCCCCGCTTGATCAAGCGGCCGACACGTACCTCCGGATCTGCGTGCACGATGACCGTGAGCGGAAACAGCGGCGCCATACCGCTTTCCACGAGCAGCGGAATGTCTTCGACGACCACTTCGTCTTCGGACACCGCGGCGATGATCTCGGCGCGCCGCCTCGCCACCAGCGGGTGCACGATGCCGTTCAGCGTTGTGCGCTTGTCGTCGTCACCGAAGGCCTTGGCTGCCAAGGCGGGCCGGTCCAGTGCGCCGTCGGGGTGCAGGATGTCGTCGCCGAACGCGTCGACCAGCTTGGCCAGCCCTTCGGTTCCGGGCTCGACGACTTCACGCGCGATCACATCACCGTCGACGACGACGCCGCCGCATTCCGCGAAAGTGGCTGACACCGTCGATTTCCCGGCACCGATGCCGCCGGTCAGCCCGATCCGAAGCATTACTCAGTGCCGAAATTCACGTTATGCAGAGAGTTACTCGCACTTTTGCTGCAAAACGTCAATTTCGGCGCCAAGAGTTCAGGGTTAGGCGCTGCCGGCCAGCTTCTCCCGCAAGGCCGCCAACTGCTCGTCGCTGGCCAGCGACCCGCCGGACTGCGATTCCTCCGACTGTTGCGCCCCGTTGCCGGCCGGCTGCTTCTCCGCGGCGGCCGCCTCGGCAGCGGCGAACTTCTCCATCTGCGCGGTGTGCATCTTGTGCCGGCGCTCGGCCTCGGCGTAGCGCGCCTCCCATTCGGCGCGCTGCTTGTCGAAGCCCTCGAGCCACTCGTTGGTCTCGGCGTCGAAGCCCTCGGGGAAGATGTAGCTGCCCTGCTCGTCGTAGCTGTCGGCCATGCCGTACTTGCTCGGGTCGAACTCCTCGGTGTAGTCCTCGTTGGCCTGCTTGAGGCTCAACGAGATGCGGCGCCGCTCCAAGTCGATGTCGATGACCTTGACCATCGCGTCGTCGCCGACCTGCACCACCTGGTCGGGCACCTCGACATGGCGCTCGGCCAGCTCGGAGATGTGCACCAGGCCCTCGATGCCCTCCTCGACGCGCACGAACGCGCCGAACGGCACCAGCTTGGTGACCTTGCCCGGGACGATCTGGCCGATCGCGTGCGTGCGCG
>JBAPQQ010000379.1:0-10144 GCA_049280695.1 Mycobacterium sp. | reverse complement strand
TTGGACCCCGGCGAGCCAACCGGGCCAGACTGGGTACTTCCCTGCGGTGGCTCTCGCGCCGTCAGCCCACGACGAGAACTTTCGATGACGACCCCACAGCATCTATCCGATCGCTACGAACTCGGCGAAATCCTCGGCTTCGGCGGGATGTCGGAGGTGCACCTTGCGCGCGACCTACGGTTGCACCGCGATGTGGCGGTCAAGGTGCTGCGCGCCGATCTGGCCCGTGACCCCAGCTTTTACCTGCGGTTTCGCCGGGAGGCGCAGAACGCTGCCGCGCTGAACCACCCTGCGATCGTCGCGGTGTACGACACGGGAGAGGCCGAAACCCAGGCGGGACCGCTGCCCTACATCGTCATGGAGTACGTCGACGGCATCACGCTGCGCGACATCGTGCACAACGAGGGCCCGATCCCGCCGCGCAAGGCCATCGAGATCATCGCCGACGCCTGCCAGGCGCTGAACTTCAGCCACCAGCACGGCATCATCCACCGCGATGTGAAGCCGGCCAACATCATGATCAGCCGCACCGGCGCGGTGAAGGTGATGGACTTCGGGATCGCGCGTGCGCTGGCCGACAGCAGCAGCGTCACCCAGACCGCCGCCGTCATCGGCACCGCGCAGTACCTGTCGCCCGAGCAGGCCCGCGGCGATTCCGTCGACGCCCGCTCAGACGTGTACTCCCTGGGCTGCGTGCTGTACGAAGTCCTCACGGGCGAACCACCTTTCGTCGGCGACTCGCCCGTGTCGGTGGCCTACCAGCATGTGCGCGAGGCGCCGACGCCGCCGTCTCAGCGGTATGAGGGCATCTCCGCGGACCTGGACGCAGTGGTATTGAAGGCGCTGGCCAAGAACCCCGACAACCGCTACCAGACAGCGGCCGAGATGCGGGCCGATCTGGTGCGGGTGCACAACGGCGAGCCGCCCGAGGCGCCCAAGGTGCTCACCGACGCCGACCGCTCGTCCCTGCTTGCCTCGACAGCGCTCAACCGCTCGGCGCAGCCGGTCGCGGTGCCGCCGCGCACCTCTGGGCACGGGGCGCGGCGCTCCGGTCGCGGGTCGGTCGGGCGGTGGCTGATCGCGGTCGTGGTGCTGGCAGTGCTGACCGTCGCGGTGACGTGGGCCATCAACGCCATCAACGGTCCCACGCATTCGGTGCAGGTTCCCAGCCTCAAGGACCAGTCGTCCGCCGACGCGATCGCGACCCTGCAGAACAAGGGCTTCAAGGTCCGTACGCTGCAGAAACCGGACCCTACGGTGGCGCCCGACCACGTCATCGACACCGATCCCAAAGCCGGCGAGGCGGCCGAGCAGGGCTCGGAAGTGACGCTCAACGTCTCGACCGGCCCTGAGCAGCGCGAGATTCCCGACGTGGCGAACCTGACCTTTGCCGAGGCCGAGCGCCGGTTGACCGCCGCGGGTTTCGGCAAGCTGAGACAGATTCCCGCGCCGTCGACCACCGAACAGAAAGACCGGGTGGTCGGCACCAACCCGCCGGCGTACCAGACGGCTCCGGTGACTTTCGAAATCGCGGTGCTCGTCGGGTCGGGCCCGCAACGGGTGGATGTTCCCGACGTCGCCGGCCAGTCGGAGGACCAGGCCCGGGCGACGCTCACCGCGGCCGGCTTCACCAACATCGTCTCGTCACCGACCGACAGCCCCCGTGCGGCGGGTTCGGTCGTGGGCACCGATCCCGCTGCGGGACAGTCGGTTCCGAAGGACGCGGTGATTCAGCTGCAGGTGTCCAAAGGCAACCAGTTCGTGATGCCCGACCTGACGGGCATGTTCTGGACCGACGCCGAACCGCAGTTGCGGGCGCTGGGCTGGACCGGAATCCTGGTCAAGGGCGCCGACGTGCCGGTCAACGACCAGCAGCGCAATCGCGTCGTCTACCAGAGCCCGGCGCCGGGTAGTGGCGTCAACCGCGACGGCAACGTCACGCTGAAGTTCGGCGCGTAGGCAGCAGCGCCGCACGTACCGTGTCGGCCACCTCGTTCTCCAGCCGGGACACCAGCCCCTCGTCGGGTGCCGATCCGCAGATGCCCAGCCAGTTGGCAAGCATCCGGTGACCGCCCTGGGTCAAGATCGACTCGGGATGGAACTGAACCCCGTGGATCGGCAGCTCGACGTGCTGCAGGCCCATGATCACGCCGCTCTGCGTGTGGGCGGTGGGGACGAGCTCGGCCGGCACCGTGTCGGGTAGCACGGTCAGCGAGTGATACCTCGTGGCCACGAATGGGTTCGGAAGTCCTTGCAGCACACCGATATTCGTATGGAACACGGTGCTGGTCTTGCCGTGCAGCAGTTCGGGCGCGCGGTCGACGGTGGCGCCGAACGCGACGCCGAAGGCCTGGTGGCCCAGGCAGACGCCGAGCAGGGGAGTGGCCGTCTGCGCACACGCCCGCACCAGCGGAATCGACGCGCCGGCCCGTTCCGGTGTGCCGGGACCGGGACTCAGCAGCACGCCGTCGACATCCTCGGCCACGGCGAGCGGATCGGCGAGTCTCGCGTCGTCGTTGCGCCACACCGCAGCGTCGACTCCCAGTTGTCCCAGGTACTGGACAAGGTTGAAGACGAAGCTGTCGTAGTTGTCGACGACCAGAACGCGCACCGTGCCAGGCTACTCAGCCGGCCGGGCGTAGTGCATCGCGACCGGGTCGGTGTAGCCCACCACGTTCACGTCGGCGCGGGGTTCCTCGGTGTAGCCGAGGCCGAACCGGGCCACGTACTGCTTGTAGAGAGTGACCAGAGGTGCCGCGGCGAGCGCAGCCTGCATCTTGGGCCCGTCGCCGATCGCGGTCACGGTGTAGGGCGGGCTGTACGTTCTGCCGTTGAGCAACAACGTGTTTCCGACGCAACGGGCGGCCGACGTCGCGATCAGCCGTTGATCCTGCATCTGGACTGCCTCCGCACCGCCGCTCCATATGGCGTTGAGCACCGCCTGGATATCCTGCTGGTGCACGACGAGATCGTCGGGCGATGCGTCACGGGGGAACCGGCCGTTCGCGTCGCGCTGTGCGTCGGTGAGCGTGACCACGAGGCCGGGCCCGCGCATCGGCGTCAGTCCGGCATCCATGGCCAGCGGGGCGGCCTGCCTCAGCAATGCCGCGACCTGCGAGTCGTTTCTGGCCGGTCCGGCGCGCGCCGCGTCCACCTGTGCGGCCAGGGCGTCACGCTGGTCGCTGAGCCGATTGACGGACTGTTGGGCTTCGCGGACGAGGTCCACCAACCGCGGAGAGTCGCTGCGCCGGATTTCGCTGCCACCGGAGACCCCGTGGGTGGTGGCCAGCAGGATGCCCGCGGCCAGGCACACCGCGGGCACACCGAACCGCCAGGCGGTGCGCGACGCTGTCATGTCGGTATCTTCCCCCATCGCAGGATGGGGATCTCGTGTTTACCGGGGAGTGCCCCCGCATCACCGTGCGGCCCTCAGGTGGGGGTGCACCGGTTGGGATAATCTCAGTGCACGAAGGAGCGGGAGAGGAGCCCATGCCGAAGTCCAAGGTCCGCAAGAAGAGCGACTTCACCGTCAGGCCGGTGAGTCGCACACCGGTGAAGGTGAAATCGGGTCCGTCGAGCATCTGGTTCGTCGCGTTCTTCATCGGCCTGATGCTGATCGGTCTGCTGTGGCTATTGGTGTTCCAACTGGCCGCGAGCGGGCCGACCCCACCGTCATTTCTGCAATGGATGGCCGGCCTGATGGCGTGGAACTACGCAATCGCGTTTGCTTTCATGATCACCGGGTTGTTGCTGACGATGCGCTGGCACTGAGCGCGGGCGATGTGGGCCCGGCACGGGATGTTTCCAGCGCGTTTCCCTGCTGGAAACTTTGCCGTCACCCAATCACACCGATGTGATTCATCCCCATTGTTGATAGCACCTGTGGATAACTTCGTCGGGTGTGGTGACGGGGCGTGGGGGGCCCGTGGCGCAAACTGAGTGGGGACCCAATCCGGTCGGCATCGCAGCGTGCGGACTGCTCGGCGTCTTGATGTCGATCGCTGCTGTGACGCTCGTCACTGACGCTCCTGGCCGGATTCTGGTAGGGGTTGCCGCGATCGGGTTGCTCCTCTTTGCGGCCTTTTCGTACCGGGCACGACCGAAGCTGGCAATCACCCCCGAGGGTCTCGTCGTCCGCGGGTGGCGGGGGACCGGGGTGTTGCCGAAGTCCGCGATCGAGGTTATCCGGATCACCGAATTCCGCCGGCTCGCGCGAAAAGTGCGGTTGCTCGAAGTGGACACCGTCGACGGCCGGCTGACGGTGTTCAGCCGGTGGGATCTGGGCACCGATCCCATCGACGTACTCGACGCGCTGACCGCGGCAGGCTACGGCCGCCGCTGAGCCCGCCGCTGACGGTTTGGCACGCCTACTCCACGGTGATGGAGTTGATCACCACGGCCTCGGTCGGCCGGTCGCGGGCGTCGGTCGCGGTGGAGGAGATCGCGTCGACGACTCGTTGCGATTCTGGGTCGACGACCTCGCCGAAGATCGTGTGTTTGCGGTTCAGATGCGGCGTCTTGCCCACGGTGATGAAGAACTGCGAGCCGTTGGTGCCCGGACCCGCGTTGGCCATCGCCAGCAGGTACGGCTTGTCGAATGCCAGCTCGGGATGGAACTCGTCGTCGAACTTGTAGCCCGGGCCCCCTCGGCCGGTTCCGGTCGGGTCGCCGCCCTGAACCATGAACCCGTCGATCACGCGGTGGAAAACCGCACCGTCGTAGAACGGGCCGGACGTACCGCCCGACGCGTTCTCGGTGCTGTAATCGGTTGTTCCCGTTGCCAATCCAATGAAGTTCGCGACGGTCTTGGGGGCGTGGTTGCCGAACAGGGCGATCTTGATGTCGCCACGGTTGGTGTGCATGGTGGCGGTTGCGGTTTGAATCGGGCTCGTGGTCACAACATGCGAGTGTGCCACGCCCGTTCGACCGGTTCGGCGGGCACCGTCCGATACGCTCAACCCACCGGCAGAAAGGGCAACCGTGACCACCACCATGACTCCGCGGCAGCGTCTGACCCGGGGCTTGCAATACACGGCGGTGGGACCCGTCGACATCACCCGCGGCACCGTCGGCCTTGGTGTGCAGAGCGCGTCTTCGGCGGGCAGCCGCCTTCGTCAGCGTTATCGCGAGAGCCGGATCGCCGGCGAAGTCAGCGCCGCCCAGGAAACCCTGGCGCGTGAGCTGGCCGCCGCGCAGGAGGTCGTCGCGAACCTACCGCAGGCATTGCAGGATGCCCGCAAGCCCAAGAACCGTCGACGCCGGATCGCGTTGGTGACCGCGGTGAGCGTGGCCGCATTGGCCGGAGGGGCGGTCGCGTTCTCGATCATCCGCCGGTCGATGCAGCCCGAACCTTCACCGCGGCCGCCCAGCGTCGAGGTCGCGCCCAAACCGTAACCCGCGCGTCGGGCGCCGTTGTCGTGCGCACTGTGGAGCCTAGGGGATTCGATATCTCTAGGTGGCGAGCGGCTGTCGTTGATGTCCAGGACGGGGCGGGCAGTGAGGCTTATGGCGCTGTCGCGGACGGGTTATCTTCAAGTACGCGTTGACGGCAATAGCCACCTTGAGCGGGAGCAGGGTAGCCGTGCATGCCGTCGTTGAATCGTGGCCGAAGGCCTTTGATCAATGGGCCCCGTGAAGGCCCTTGACACCCTTGGAGATGACAAGCTGCCCAAGGCTCCCGAGCGCCCCGCCCACACCACCGATATAAGCCTTGGCTATGTCACGAGCGGACACGTGAGCGCCTTCCGGCAGCGAGGTCAGCCATGCGACGGCGTCATCGCGTTCGCCGTATACATCCTCCTCTCGAACAGGTTGAGAGCACGGTGCGGGATGTCGGATTCTCAAAGGAGAGTCAAAGAATGGACCATCTGTACTACGACCTCGGCCGGCAGAAGAAGGGCGCCGTAGCGGTCGTCACGCGCTACAAGCAGGCGAACGTCCGCCTGATGGCGGGGTCGAACTACCGAGCATTCAAATCGGACCGGCAGAGTCGATTCCACGGGGGGTTGGCGAAGAGCTCACCCGCCCGGCGCGATCCCGAGCAACGACCATCGGTATGTGGTTATCGATTTCGGCGGACTACCAGGACGAGTGCGGGCCAGCGTTCAGGTAGAGCAGCCACCGCCGGGCTTGCTCCCTCCGCTGCGAGAGCAGCGAGCACACAATCCAGCTCGCGATATCGAAGTACGTGAACCCACCGAACCCGTCGATGACCTATTCGGCGGTAAAACGGTGAGACCCGTCGCCGGGTCAAGGTGATCGGCCGGCTGCCCGGCGAGCACTCGTGCATCTCGCTGGTGTGGGCGGTGCTCGATCGCGCCGCTGCAGGCTGGCGCGGGTTCACTATGACACCGGCCGGGTTACGCCTACTACAAAACTGCGCCGTAGCTTGCATGATCCGCCATCGCAACTGCCGCAAAGGAATTCGAAGAAACGCGCCAAACCAGCGGCTTCGCAGGCCGATTCCTCAGCCATCGCATAAAATGCCTACGCCAACAAGTATCCCTGCTTCGTCATTGCGGATGCGCTGCCGGGCCGGCGGTCAGTTGGTCAGTCGTATGGTGATGGTGACGTATCCCCTCGGGTCGCGCTGAGCGATCGCATGCCCGGCGCGCTCGGTCCCGTCGAGCCGCAACGTCAGTGGCCCCCCGTTGCCTAGAAAGTTTCGCCACCATGTCTTGGCTTCAGGCATGTTGACGCTGATGACGATCTCGTCGCCGGTGCGGCGGTATGCCACCGGGATGGTGAACGTGCGTCCGGAACGCCGTCCGGTATAGCTGAGCATGGCGATGTTGCGGTTCACCAGCCCACCGAAGCGTGGCGAGGTGGCCACTGCGGCCACCGGCGCGTTGAAAAGAGGCGCGGCGCGCATCAGAAGTCGTCCAAGTGTTTCCGGTCGTACGATCACGATCACTATCCCTTCAGGTGTGGACGGGTGCGGGTATGGATCTCTGGGGCCATTTCGGGTCAGGCGATCAGCGTGAGGCACAGCGCTGCCAGTGCGAGACCCTGCAGGATGGCGCGAGCGTTGATGATGCGGTCCCAGTTGGACTGCAGCACGCGCGCATCCGCTGCGACCTGGCCGCTGGTAGCGGCGGCGGTGAGCTGGCGGTTGATCGGCGCGCTGACCCGCACATAGAGTGCAATCCAGGCCAGCAGTACCGCCACGGCACACATCGCCGTAATGGTTTGGGCCCATTGACCGGCCAATGCGAACAGTGCGGCACTGGCGATGGCGGCCACGCCGCCGAGAACACCAGGCACGGGCATGCGCCGATCGCCGTAGCGATGCACGTTGCCCATCACCGCCACCAGGGCGCGATCGTCAACGGCGGCCAATGCTGGTCGCTGAACAAGTGCGCAGAACACGTCGGTGCCATAAACAACCGCAGTAGCCAGCACCGAGATCAGTGCCAGCATCTTGGCGAGGTCGATCACGGCAGCGCCTCCTCTCAACTCGTAGTGCTAGCAACGCTAGCGCTTCGTGGGGGGGTTGTCAATAGCATCGCTAGTGCGTCTAGCGGTGCTAGTATGAGCCATGGCACTCAATGAACGCCGCGCTCGCGAGCAGGCCGCGCGTCGTCGACTGATCATCAGTACGGCACGCCAATTGGCGGAAGCTGAAGGCTGGGACGCTGTTACCACCCGCCGGCTTTCCGACGTGATTGAATACAGCCAGCCGGTGTTGTATAAGCACTTCTCGGGCATGGATCACCTCGCTGAGGCCGTGGCGATCGACGGGTTCGGCGAACTGGCCGAGGTGCTGGCGGCTGCCCGTCGCGGGAGACGGGCCCCCAAGGCGGCGCTGAGACGAATCGCGAATGCCTACATGGAGTTCGCCGATAAGAATCCGGCGCTCTACGACGCAATGTTCGTCCGCGCAACTACATTGCGATTCGCCGAGGCAGATACCCCACCCGAATTGTCAAACGCGTTCCGCGAGCTACGCCAAGCAGTCGCAGAAATTGCAGATCGACAGGATGTCGACACCCTCGCGGAGGTGCTGTGGGCGGCGCTGCACGGACTAGTCGCGCTCAACCGCGGAGGCCGGTTACGACCTGGACAACACTCCGCTCGGGTCGAACTTCTAATAAGCCAGTTCACCTATGCATCCCGATGCTGACGCACGACCGACGGGCTTCACCCAGCCGAAGGTTCTCGAAATACATCTCTGATTCGCGCGCCCCACGCCGCCCCGAGCCTCCAACGTTTACAGGCCTCGTCCATTTCGGGCTCAAGTCCCAGCCAGGTCTCGACCGGATGATCGGACAGGGCGGGCGAGGATCCGTGACGAGGCGCTGCGACTGTTCGCCGCCCACGGTTCCGACGCGGTTTCCATGCGCGATATCGCGGCGGCCGCCGGCGTGTCCCCGGCCCTGGTGGTGCGGCACTATGGGTCCAAGGACGGATTACGCGAAGCGGTCGACGCCCACGTCGCGTTGGTCTTCGAGACGACGCTGGACCAGGTATTGCACCCGAAAGAGGCAGACCCCTTCGACGCGGCGACACTGCCGACGCTGGCCGAAATAGTGGTAGCCAACTTTGCTACGGACTCCGCCATCCCCGCCTAGCTCTGGCGGGTGCTGCTTGCCGGTGGAGAAGTGGGATCCGCCCTGTTCGCGCGCTTGCACGCGCTCAGTCGTGACGGTCTAGCCGCAGCCGGACTGGCCGACGCCGGCGAGGACACGGACGTCCGTGCGGCCGTCCTGTTGGTCAACGATCTGCCGATGTTAATCCTCCGCGAGCGTATTGACGAGGTGCTCGGCGTCGATCCGCTCTCTGAGGCCGGAATGCGGCGCTGGGGCGCCGAAGTGCTCTCTCGATATACCGAAACGGCCTGGGCGGCAATGCCGATCGCCAACCCTAATCACATCCACGGCACAACCCGAATGGAGGTCACCATGCCCATACTCACCAAGTCATCCCATTTTTCCAAGGCGATCACCAAAGGGGCGCCCGGCTGTTGCGTTCGCGCCGCCTCATGCGCGCTCCGATCTGGCTCTACCGGGCCCGGCTCGGATTCCTGTTCGGGTCGCGGATGCTAATGCTTGAACACATGGGGCCGAAAATCCGGTGCCAGGCGCTACGTTGTACTGGACAGCTACGTCACACTGCACCAACGCGCATGGAGCAACCTCGAAGGCGTCATCGAAACCACGCTCGGAGCCACAATCGACAGTGGCAGCGACATCCCCCTGATCGGGCTCCATCTCGAGGACACATGACAGGAGATGCGCGATGACCGGTCAACTCCCGCAGCGGCTTCGGACCGCATGGAGCGAATTCGTCGGCCCCGAAGCGACCGCCATAGACACCGCGATCACGGTGGGGCTGGCGGTGCTGGGCGCGGTCATGGCTGTAACTGCGACGCGCACGAGTCGCCGCACGAGCATCGGCGAGAGCCTGATCCTGCGGACACTCGCGTTTGACCTATGGGGCGGGGCCTGGGTGAACAACACCAAGGCGTGCGTCCGCTGGTACGAGCGGCCCGACCAGACCGATGCCGACCAGGTGCCGTTCGCGGCCATGCACCTACACCCGCCGGTGCTGGCGTGGCTGGACCGCGGGCAACCCCGGCGCGTACCCGCGGGGGTGTGGGCTGGTGCCCACCACGGATACCTGATGGCGTCCACCCTGGCGATCCGACACACGTCGCGGCAGCGTCGCCGGCTGGGGGTCGCACTCACCGCCGCCGGCGGCTTCGCTCTCGACGCGATGCTGGGCCCGTCCCGGTCGGCCCCGTGGTTCGCGCCGTCCTACTACACCAAGCTGCTGCTCGGCCACGCCTCCGCCGCGCTATGGCCCGACAATGCGCTGACCGAGCTCCCAGCAAGCGTTGGGCCAGGGGTCCCCGAACATCACACTTCGCTTGTGGCGACCTGACGCGAGGGCGGTTCCGACTACTTGACGGGCCGACACCCTTGGGCGAGCATGCCGTCGACGAAGTGATGCAAGGCGCTGCGGACCTCGGCCTGCACATCATCCGGATGCGCGTCGTGCGCAATGTACATGGCGGCCGCGTCGAGAGCGCCGATCAAGATGTGCGCAAGCGGCCGGATTGGCTGCGCATCGAGTTCCCCGGCGTCGATCGCCGCCTGCAGTAGCTGCTCGGTCATTCCCAGGCTGTAGCGCTGTGCCACGTCCC
>JBAPQQ010000378.1:0-3799 GCA_049280695.1 Mycobacterium sp. | reverse complement strand
GGCCTATTCCGTCCGGATGGCCGTGCGGGAGTTCTCCCGCGACGAGTGCACGGACCTCGCGGCGGCACTGACGTACTACGCGGTGCTGTCGTTGTTCCCGGCTTTGGTGGTGATGGTGTCGCTACTGGGCGTCTTCGGTCAGGGCAAACGCACCGTCGACACCGTCCTGCAGGTCGTCGGCGACGTCGCGCCCGCCTCGGCCGTCGACACGCTGCGCGGCCCGGTCCAGCAACTGGTCGAGTCGCCGTCGGCGGGGTTCGCGCTGGTGGCCGGTTTGCTGGGCGCGCTGTGGTCGGCGTCGGCCTACATCGGCGCGTTCGGCCGAGCGATGAACCGCATCTACGAAATCGAAGAGGGCCGGCCGATCTGGAAGCTGCGGCCATTGCAGCTGGTGATCACGTTGGCGGCGCTGGTGATGGCGGCAGCGGTCGCGTTCATGCTCGCAGTCAGCGGGCCGGTGGCGTCGGCGATCGGCGACGCAATCGGATTGGGCGACACCGCGGCGACGGCTTGGCGCGTCGGGCGGTGGCCGCTGATTCTCGTCTTCGTCGTCGTAGCGGTGGCGGTGCTGTACTACACAACGCCCAACGTCCGGCAGCCGAAATTCCGGTGGATCAGCATAGGGGCGGCCGTTGCGATCCTCATCTGGATAGTCGCGTCCGTCGTGTTCGGGATCTACGTGGCCAACCTCGGCAGCTACAACAAGACCTACGGCGCGCTCGGTGGTGTGATCGTCTTCCTGCTGTGGCTGTGGATCACCAACCTGGCGTTGTTGTTCGGCGCCGAGGTGGACTCCGAGTTGGAGCGTGCCCGCGAGTTGCAGGCCGGGCTGCCGGCCGAGGAGGAACTGCAGTTGCCGCCACGGGACACCCGGGTCCTCGACAAGAACGCCGCGAAGGAGAAGCAGGACGTCGAGCGCGGCATCGAGCTGCGTCGGTCCCGCGGAAAGGAGTGACCATGACTGCGAGTCGTGTGGAGGGCGCGGTCGGTCGTGCCAAGCGCAACGATGCGTTCCAGTTCGGCGCGCGCGCCGGTTTCGCGGTCAGCGGCGTGCTGCACCTGCTGATCGGCTACATCATCTTGCGCATCGCGTTCGGGTCGGGAGGCACCGCAGACAAGTCGGGCGCGCTGGCCACGCTGGCCCAGAGCGGCGGTGGCGCCGTGGCGCTGTGGACGGCGGCGGCCGGTTTGGCGGCGCTGGGCCTGTGGCGGCTCGCCGAGACGGTGGTGGCCGACGAAACGACCGAGCGGCTCAAGTCGTTCGGGCAGGGTGTCGTGTATCTGGCGATCGCCTTCTCGGCCGCCAAGTTCGCGATGGGCAGCGGGGAAGCCAGCGCGGCGCGCAACGCCACGCTCAGCGCACGGTTGATGGGCAACGGCTGGGGAAAGCTGGTGCTGGTCGTCGTCGGCGTCGGGATCGTCGCGGTGGGCGGATACTACGTCTATAAGGGCGTGACCAAACGGTTCTTGGAAGACCTCACCGCGTCCGGCGGCCCGGCGATCACACCGCTGGGCCTCGCAGGCTACGTCGCGAAGGGAATCGTGCTGGCGGGGGCCGGAATACTGCTGATCGTCGCGACGTTCACCACGGACCCGGCCAAGGCCAGCGGACTCGACGGCGCCGTGAAGATGTTGGGCGCAGCGCCGTTCGGCAAGGTGCTGCTCATCCTGGCCGCCCTTGGCTTCGCGGCCTACGGGTTGTATAGCTTTGCCCGTAGCCGGTACTGCCGGCTGTGAACCCGACCACGAAAGGCACCCCGTGACGGAGGCTCCTCAAGAAGAACGCGGCTTGGAACAGTGGCCGGGCAAGGCGTATCCGCTCGGCGCGTCGTACGACGGTTCGGGCACAAACTTCGCGATCTTCAGTGAAGTCGCCGAACGCGTCGAACTGTGCTTGTTCGACTCGGACGGTACGGAGACCCGGGTGCCGTTGATCGAAGTGGACGGCTTCGTATGGCACGGCTTCCTGCCCGAGGTCGGGCCAGGACAGTGCTACGGGTACCGGGTGCACGGTCCCTACGATCCGGCCGCGGGGCACCGGTGCAACCCGAACAAGCTGCTGCTCGATCCATACGCGAAGGCCATCGACGGCAACTTCGTTTGGAACCAAGCCCTTTTCAGCTACAACTTCGGCGATCCCGACAGCCGCAACGACGAGGACTCGGCCCCGCACATGCCGAAATCGGTGGTGATCAACCCGTTCTTCGACTGGGGCGTCGACCGTCCGCCGAGCCACGAGTATGCGGACTCCGTGATCTACGAGACGCACGTGAAGGGCATGACGCAGACGCATCCCGACATCCCGCCGCGGATCCGTGGCACCTATGCGGCGATCGCGCATCCGGCGATCATCGAGCATCTTCAGAAGCTGGGTGTGACGGCGATAGAGCTGATGCCCGTGCATCACTTCGCCAACGACTCGCACCTCGTCGAGAAGGGCCTGTCAAACTACTGGGGTTACAACACCATTGGCTTCTTTGCGCCCGACTTCAAGTACGGCTCGAGCAGCACACCGGGCGGCCAGGTGCAGGAGTTCAAGACGATGGTGCGCACGCTGCACGACGCCGGCATCGAGGTGATCCTCGACGTCGTCTACAACCACACCGCCGAAGGGAATCATCTGGGACCGACATTGTCGATGCGCGGCATCGACAACGCCGCGTACTACCGACTCGTCGACGACGACCAGCGGTACTACATGGACTACACCGGGACCGGGAACAGTCTCAACGTCGGCCATCCGCATGCGCTGCAGCTGATCATGGACTCGTTGCGGTACTGGGTGACCGAGATGCACGTCGACGGTTTCCGCTTCGACCTCGCGGCCACGCTGGCGCGGGAGTTCTACGACGTGGACCGGCTGGCTACGTTCTTCGAACTGGTGCAACAAGATCCGGTGGTCAGCCAGGTCAAGTTGATTGCCGAGCCGTGGGACGTCGGACCGGGCGGATACCAGGTGGGCAACTTCCCACCGCAGTGGACCGAGTGGAACGGCAAGTTCCGCGACACCGTGCGCGACTACTGGCGCGGCGAACCGGCGACTCTCGACGAGTTCGCGTCCAGGCTGACCGGATCCGCGGATCTCTACGAGGACACCGGCCGCCGGCCCGTCGCGTCGATCAACTTCGTCACCGCGCACGACGGGTTCACGTTGCGAGACCTGGTGTCTTACAACGAGAAACACAACGAAGCCAACGGTGAGGACAACCGCGACGGCGAGAGCCACAACAGGTCCTGGAACTGCGGGGAAGAAGGGCCGACCGACGACGCGGCGGTCAACGAGTTGCGCGGGCGCCAGCAGCGCAACTTCCTGGCGACGACGTTGCTGTCCCAGGGCGTCCCGATGATCAGTCACGGCGACGAGTTGGGTCGAACGCAGGGCGGCAACAACAACGGCTTCTGCCAGGACAGCGATATCACGTGGATCCATTGGGACGAGGCCGATACCGCGTTGATGGAGTTCACGCAGAAGGTGGCGGCGCTGCGCACCGAGCATCCGGTGTTCCGCCGGCGCCGGTTCTTCACCGGACTGCCGGTGCGCCGCCGTGGCGCCGAGGGGCAGCCGGACATGTCCTGGTTCCGCCCGGACGGCACGGAGATGAGCGACGAGGACTGGGAGGCCGGCTTCGGCAGGTCCATCGCGGTCTACCTCAACGGTCTGGGCATCCCCGGCCTCGACGCCCGCGGACAGCGGATCACCGACGACTCGTTCGTGCTCTGCTTCAACGCCCACGACGAGCCGCTCGACTTCACCCTGCCCCCAGCCGAATTCGGATCCGCGTGGTTGCCGGTCGTCGAC
>JBAPQQ010000377.1:0-2852 GCA_049280695.1 Mycobacterium sp. | reverse complement strand
AGAATCTGCTTGCCGCAAAGCCGCCTCCCGCGACGATTTGGTGTCGTCCCCTCAGGATGTACCCGAGTCCGCACGAGCAACCCCTGAACCGTCCTGGTCTGGATGGAGAGCTCGGGTATGCCACCTCCTGTGTGAAGGTGACGGTGTCACGGTAGCGGTTCTCTTAGGCGATCGGTGAGCGGTAGGCGGCCTGCGGCAAATACAAAGCTCGTCCGGTCGCGGATGCCGGGGCGACCAGAACCGCCGGCAGACCAACGGCCCAAGAATCCCCCAAGTAGCCCGCTACATCCTTCTCCCCATCGCCAAGACGCAAGGGAGAACACCATGCACGACGACTTCCGGCCCAAGCTCCGGTCGGTGCGCGACGTCGCCCCTCCGTCGCTGCGCTTCCACGCCATCCACGGCTACCGCCGCGCGGTCCGCGTCGCCGGATCAGGCCCGGCGCTCCTGTTGATACACGGCGTCGGCGACGACTCCACGACATGGGAGTCCGTCCACGCCAGACTCGCTCAACAGTTCACGGTCATCGCGCCCGATCTGCTGGGTCACGGCGAGTCCGACAAGCCGCGCGCCGACTACTCTCTGGCGGCGTTCGCCAACGGCATGCGCGATCTGCTCGCCGTGCTCGGTATCGACCGCGTCACCGTCGTCGGGCATTCCCTCGGCGGCGGAATCGCCATGCAAATGGCGTATCAGTACCCGCATCTGGTCGAGCGCATCGTTCTGGTGGGCAGCGGCGGCGTCAGCACGGACGTGAGCATCGGGCTGCGGCTGGCGGCCTTGCCGCTGGGCAGCGAAGCGCTGACGGTGCTCCGGATGCCAGGGACGCTGCCGGCACTGAAACTGGCCGCCCGCGCCGTGGGCGCGGTGTTGGGTTCCACCAAGGTCACCAGAGACCTGCCCGACGCCATCCGTTTGCTCACCCGGTTGCGGGACAAGGCTGCGCTGTCGGCGTTCTCACGCACATTGCGCGCGGTGGTCGACGGGCGGGGTCAGCTGGTCACCATGCTGGACCGCAGCTACTTGATGCGCTCCGTCCCCGTCCAATTGATCTGGGGCGCAGACGATCTCATCATTCCGGTCAGCCATGCACTGCTTGCCCACGCCGAGATTCCGGCCTCACGGCTGGCGATCTTCGAGAACTCCGGGCACATGCCGTTCCACGACCACCCCGGCCGGTTCGTGGATGTGATCGAGCGGTTCGTGGAGGAGACCCAGCCGGCCGAACACGATCCGGACGTGATGCAGACACTGCTGCGGACGGGTACCGCGGATATCGGCGCCGAGTCGGTGGAGGTTCCGTCGTGGGGTGCGTGAGTTCGTCGTTCAGTCAGAACATTCGCACGAGAACAGGCGCCAGCCTATGGTGAATTGTCGGTGATCGACGCGTCGTCGCCTTTGGAGGGCGTGTTGGAGGGAACTTCTTTCGGGCGCTACCGGCTCCTGGAGTTGTTGGGTCGCGGTGGTATGGGCGAAGTGTGGCGCGCCCACGACACGGCGACCGACCGCATAGTGGCGGTGAAGGTCCTGCCCGCACACCTGGCCCAAGACCGGACGTTCCAGCAGCGGTTCCGCCGCGAGGCCCACGCCGCTGCGCAACTCAACGAGCCGCACGTGGTCCCGATCCACAGCTACGGCGAAATCGACGGCCGGCTGTACGTCGACATGCGGCTGATCGAGGGGCGCGACATGCAGGCCATCCTGCGCGACGGGCCACTGAACCCGGCGCGGGCGGTGATGATCGTCGAGCAGATTGCGCAGGCGCTGCAGGCTGCGCACAAGGTGGGACTGGTTCACCGCGACGTCAAGCCGTCGAACATTCTGGTCGCCGACTACGACTTCGCGTACCTGATCGACTTCGGCATCGCGCGCGGCGCCGACCAGACCGGCCTGACCAACACCGGCAGCATGATCGGCACGTGGCATTACATGGCGCCCGAGCGGTTCGGCAGCGGAGGCGCCGACTCCCGTTCCGACATCTATGCATTGGCTTGTGTGCTGCACGAGTGCCTGACCGGCAGCCCTCCCTTCCCAGGCGACAGTCTGGAGCAACAGGTCAGGGGACACCTGACGATGCCGCCGCCGCGGCCGTCGGTCGCCCGGCGCGGAGTACCGGCGACGTTCGACGACGTGATCGCACGCGGCATGGCCAAGGACACCGACCAGCGTTACCCGACCACCCTGGAGCTGGCCGGCGCCGCCCGATCGGCGGCCACCACCCCGATTCCGCGCCCGCCCGCGCCGCCGAAGCCCGAACCGCCCACTCAGCGGTTCGCGCCGCCCGTCCCCCGAACGCTTACCGGACCGATCGCGAAGGGACAAGAACAGATACCCACCGAGCGCGCGCCCGGGCCTCCTTCCGAGCAGCCGCCCACATACCGCGCGCCGGTGATCGCGGGCGATAGCGGCCAACCACCGCCGTCGGGTCCTCTGCCGACGCCGTCAGAACAGTTGCCCGAGCCCGAGAAGCCACGAAAGAGGCGCCGGATAGCAGTCATCGGCGGGGTACTCGCGGTGGTCGTGCTCGCCGTCGCCACCACGGTGGTGCTGTGGGTCGGCCGCGGCCAGAAAGCCGGAACTCAGGAAGTCTTTCTGGAACCGGCCGCGGCGACCGGCCAGAACCCGTTCACTCCGCCCGCGTCGCGGCCGCAGCCGCCGGCCATCAATCCGGGGTCGGATCCGGCGGGTGCGCCGGCCTCCGGTGGCGACGTCCGACCGACGAACGGCGAAGAGCCCGGCCTGTACGGCGGCACCCGAAATCTGTCCAGCTGCGACCCCGAGCAGATGATCACCTATCTCGGGCAGACGCCCGACAAGGCGCGCGCATGGGCCAGCGTCTTCGACATCACGAC
>JBAPQQ010000376.1:0-1861 GCA_049280695.1 Mycobacterium sp. | reverse complement strand
ACCGCCACCCGGCCGGTCAGCGCCCGGGCCTTGGCCGCCGCGTAGTGGGCGAACGAGCCGTGCCAGTCGAGGTGGTCTTCTGCGACGTTGAGCACGGCGCCGGCCTCCGGCCGCAACGACGGGGACCAGTGCAGCTGGAAGCTGGACAGCTCGACGGCAAGGAGTTCGGCGGACTGGTCGAGCATGTCGAGCACCGGGCTGCCGATGTTGCCGCACAGCACGCTGCGCCGCCCGGCGGCCAGCAGCATGCCGTGCAGCATCGACGTCGTGGTGGTCTTGCCGTTGGTGCCCGTGACCACCAGCCAGCGCCGGGGCGGCCCGAACCGTCCCGACGCGTCGAGGCGCCAGGCGAGCTCGACGTCGCCCCAGATCGGCACGCCGGCAGCGGCCGCGGCCGTCAGCACCGGTGTGGTCGGCGAGAAACCCGGGCTGGTGACGACGAGGTCGAACTCGGACGCGCGTGCGGCCGCCTCGGCCATGCCCACGACCGTGGCGGGCTCGGCGAGCCGCTGCAGCGCTTTGGGGTCGTCGTCGCAGACGAACAGCCGCACGCCCACCGGCGCCAGCACGGCGCTGACGGCCCGGCCAGTGATGCCGGCACCCGTCACCAACACCCGTCGCCCGGGAAGAACATCGCCGGCCACGTCAATCACCGATCGCCGCGAGCCATTCGCCGTAGAACAGCGCCACGCCCAGCCCGCAGGCGATCGCGGTCAAAAGCCAGAACCGAATGATCACCGTGGTTTCCGCCCACCCGACGAGCTCGAAGTGGTGGTGGAACGGCGCCATCCGGAACACCCGCCGGCCCGTGGTGCGAAACGCCAGAATCTGCACCACCACCGAGGTGATCTCGGCGACGAACAGCGCCCCCAGCACCACCGCCAGCAGCTCCGTGCGGCTCGTCACCGACAACCCGGCGATGATGCCGCCCAGCGCCAGCGAGCCCGTGTCGCCCATGAAGATCTTCGCCGGCGCGGCGTTCCACCACAGAAACCCGATGCACGCCCCCGCGGTGGCCGCCGCGATCAGCGCCAGGTCCAGCGGGTCGCGCACGTTGTAGCAGCCCAGACCGGGATGCGTGGAGCACGCGTTGCGGTACTGCCAGAAGCTGATGATCACGTAGGCCGCAGTCACCATCGCCATGCATCCGGCCGCCAGCCCGTCCAGCCCGTCGGTGAAGTTGACCGCGTTGCTCCACGCGCTGACCAGCACCACGCAGAACAGGACGAACAAGGCGGGCACGAGCGTCACCGTCGCGATCTCGCGCACGTAGGACAGCTGGGCGCCCGCGGGCGTGATCCCGCCGGAGTTGGGGAACCGCAGCACCAGGATCCCGAACAGCATCGCGGCGGCGATCTGGCCGAGGGCCTTGGTGGTCTTGTTCAGACCGAGGTTGCGTGACTTACGGACCTTGATCAGGTCGTCGGCGAACCCGACCGCGCCCAGCGCCGTGGCCAGTCCGATGACCAGGAGCCCCGACGCGGACGGCCCCTGGCCGTCGAGCGCGAGACCGACCAGGTGCGTGCCCAGGTAGCCGGCCCAGATGCCGGCCACGATCGCCACACCGCCCATCGACGGGGTGCCGCGCTTGTGCTTGTGGCTGGGCGGGCCGTCCGACCGGATCTCGTGGCCGAAGCCCTGCCGGGTGAACAGGTTGATCAGCAGCGGGGTGAGCAGGATCGACACCGTCAGGGCGATTCCGACGGCGATGAGGATCTGCCTCATGCGGTCCTGTCTCGGGCCAGCGACTCGGCCAGCTCACCCAGCCCGGCCGCGTTCGACGCCTTGACCAACACGACGTCACCGGGCACCAGCTGGGAGCGGAGCAGAGCGAGCGCCGCGTCGGCGTCGTCGACCATGG
>JBAPQQ010000375.1:0-1849 GCA_049280695.1 Mycobacterium sp. | reverse complement strand
ACCACAAGGGCCTTGATCTGGCCGGGCCCCTCGGTGGTGATCTCCTCGGCCATCACGCCGGCCGGCTCGGACATCAGCACCGACGGGAAGCCACCGATCCGCGACCGGCGGCGACGGTAGATCGCCCGCAGCGCCGCGGCAGCGACGGATGTCAACTGGCGCTCGAAAGGCAGGCCGTAAGTGCCGAACATGCTGCCGCCGGCCGCGTCGAGGTTGCCGGCGACCAGGTTCACCACATCGAGCAAGTACGTCGTGAGCGTTCCGTTTTCGCCGGTGCTGGTGCCCACGCGGCCGTACACCGCGGCACGGCGCGTCTGCGCGAGGTCGCGCGCCAGCGACCGGACGACGTCCGATGCGACGCCGGTGTGCGGTTGGGTGGCTTCCGGGGTGAACGGTTGGGCCAGCGCCTCCAGCCAGCCGAGGCCGTCGGCCCGGGCGGAGATACGCGCCCGGTCCGTGAGGTCCTCGTCGAACATCACCTGCAGCAGCGACAGCAGCAGAAATGCGTCGCCGTCGGGCACGATCGGCAGCCACTCGAACTGCGCGGCGGTCTCGGTCTTGCGCGGGTCGACGACAAGCACCCGGCCGCCGCGTTTGACGACGTCGTGCATTCGGTCCCGGATCCGCGGCATTGTCAGCACGCTGCCGTGGGAAACCACCGGGTTGGCGCCGATCACGACGAGCAGGTCGGTGCGCAACACGTCGGGCACAGGCAGCGCGAGCGGGCTGCCGTACAGCAGCTGGCTCGCGACGAATCGGTTGTTGACGTCCTGGGAGCCGGCCGTGAACAGGTGCGATTTCAGACCCAACGCGGCCATGAACGCCGACATCCACAACGTATGGGAGTAGCTGAACGCCCCCGGGTTTCCGAAGTACCATCCGATGCCGCCCGGTCCGTGCTTGCGGTGGATGTCGGCGAGCCGGCCGGCGATGTCGGACATCGCCTCGTCCCAGCGGACCGGCACGAAGTCAGTGCCGGCGCGGCGCAGCGGAGTGGTGACCCGATCCGGATCATTGTGCACCTCGGCGAACGCGATGCCCTTCTGGCACGCGAAACCCGAGGACAGCGGATGCTCGCGGTCCGGCCGCAACGACACCAGACGACCGTTGTCTACGGTCGCGACCATGCCGCAGAGCGGTTCACAGATCCGGCAGAACGTCGTCTTTTGTTCGGGCACGGCCTTCTGCTCGGGCATGCGGGTTTGGACTCAACGCTCCCGCGAGACCGGAATCCGTCCGGTGGGCGACTCGTCGCCGTCGCCGTGCCGGCTGTCGTCCATGCTGGCGAATTGGCTCGCGTGGTACTTGTGCGTGCCCTCGAGGTCGTCGCGGATGGCCTCCTGCGCGCCCGGCGGCAGCGTACTCAGGATCTCCCGCACCCGGGCGCGGCGACGTTCGACGCCCTTGCGGTCGGGCATGCCCGGCGTCGCCTGGATCTGCGGCGGCACGCCTTCGATCTCCTCGACGCCGCCGTCGTGGTGGCCGGCGTCAGCCATGGCCTGCTCTTCGGCCATGGTCGCCTCGTCCTTCTCCTCCGACATGCCGATCGGGCCGAGCCGGCGGCCGTTGAGGAACTGGCGCACGACGGGCTCGTCGCTGGTCAGCAGCACTTCGCGCGGGCCGAACATCACCAGGTGCTTGCGGAACAGCATGCCCATGTTGTCCGGCACGGTGCGCGCGATGTTGATGTTGTGCGTGACGATCAGGATGGTCGCGTCGATCTGGGCGTTGATGTCAATCAGCAGCTGGCTGAGGTACGCGGTACGCACCGGGTCGAGACCGGAGTCGGGCTCGTCGCAGAGGATGATCTGCGGGTCGAGCACCAGCGACCGGGCCAGTCCGGCACGCT
>JBAPQQ010000374.1:0-1719 GCA_049280695.1 Mycobacterium sp. | reverse complement strand
GGTATCGATGGACCACTCTGGCCATGCTCGCTCACGCCTTCCTGGCGGTGGCCACCGCAGTCGAACGTGACACCGCACCCACACCGGCCGGCCTGATCACGTTGACGGTCAACGAGTTTCGCCGACTCTTCGACGCGCTTCTACTGGTCACCAATCGCACTATCACCAGCCTGCTTGCCTGGTCACGATGGCGAAGACGACACCAATACCGAGCCCGCATTTCCCACTACCGCAGGCGCGAACACCAATGATCCCGATCTACGGCTGCAGTACTAAGCCTCGATCCACCGATGGACTGGCGTAGCTGTGGCTGGAGTGGCTGTTGATGGTCGTTTCTGGTCGTGAGCAGGCGGTATCGGCTGGTCTGTCCAGCGTGTCCTGTGTGTTCCGGTCGGGCCTTTCGGCGGATGGTCAGGTGGAGACGGTCGCAGGTGGGCTGTAGCCGATTGTGTTGCGCCACAGGGTTGTCCATGCCTTGGCCCATGGCCAGTGGGTGGGCAGGTGCAGGATCGGTCGGCGTTGAGGACGAGCCAGCCGGGCCGGGAGGTTGACGATCTTGCGGCGCAAGGTGGCCCCGCGGGCCACCGCATACGCCCCGCCGACGAGCACGCCTGCCGCGCGTAGCAGGTTGTGGGCGATCGCGGCGCACAGGATCCAGGCACTGTTGGCGCCGAAACGCCCGGAGGGCATATGCGCGAGCGGGCCGTCGATGAGGTCGGCGAACACGGTTTCGATGATCGCGTGGCGGCGATGGGTGATATCGGCGTCGGTGACCGGTTCGTCGGTATCGGTGAAAAACGGGTGATACCGCCACACCGGGAACAGCGCGTCGGGGTGGCGGGCGTCTTTGACGCGGCGCACGATCAACCGGGCGGTGACTGGGTGGTCGGTGGAACTGAAGGCGGTGTAGGTGGTTTCGGCGACTTCGGCATCGGAGATCCATCCTCCGGTGTCGGGGTCGCGCACCGCGCCGGGGTATTTGACCGGGGTCCAGGCGTCGTCGCTGATCGAATCGATGGCCGCAGCCACGGTGGCTGACTTGGTCAGCACCAGCGAGAACCGTACTCCGGCGCGTCGGCAGGCCCCCACCACGGTGCTGTTGCCGTAGGCCGAGTCGCCGCGCACCAGGATCTCGCCGCTGACTCCGGCGGACCGCGAGGTCGCTACCGCTTGAGCGATCATGCGGGCCGCGCCTTTACCGGAGTTGGTCTTGCCCGCCCGCAACCTGGCGCCGGCGATCACAGGCGCACCGCTGGGGGTGCTGATCGTGGTGATCAACGGGGACAGTCCTTTGCGCAGGATCTGTTTCCCGGCGATCTTGGTGTGTCCGTAGCTGGCGCCTTGTTTGGCGTGTCCGTAGACCGGGCGCAGCAGCGAGTCGATATCAATGAACGCCCGCCCATCGCCACCGGGCAACAGATCGACGCGCTCACACAGCCCGG
This sequence comes from Mycobacterium sp., assembly GCA_049280695.1. GTDB lineage: Bacteria > Actinomycetota > Actinomycetes > Mycobacteriales > Mycobacteriaceae > Mycobacterium. The sequence continues at coordinate 277 of JBAPQQ010000374.1, read as the reverse complement.
CCAGGTGCTCACCTAGCACCGATTCGAGTTGGCGGGCGTGTCCGAAGGTGAACTCTCGCAACAGGGTTCCTATGGTCGAGGGTGCATACACACCGTCGAAGAGAGTCTTCATCCCACCCGAGCGCACGATATCGAGGTCGTCGATACTGTCCGCGCCAGCGCACATCCCGGCGATCATCGTGGTCAGCTTCGATGACGGGTTGGCCGATCCGGACTTGATCTTCGGTTCGGCGATATGGACCTTCTCGGCCAACAGCTGTGCCAGCCCGGTCTCGGT
>JBAPQQ010000373.1:0-7608 GCA_049280695.1 Mycobacterium sp. | reverse complement strand
GGCCGTGTCGTGCGGCGAGAAACCGGCCGCGGATGCCACTTCACGGTCGACCCGACTCCGCATCAGCTGCAGCCGTGCCGCCTGGAACGACATCGCGACGGCGCCGACCTGGTCGCTGACCGGCCTGCCGTCCAGCAGGCAGCTGCCAGAGGTGGGCACCGTCAGGCCCGCCATGATCCATGCCAACGTCGACTTGCCCGATCCGTTGCCGCCGTGAATCAGCAGGCCGTCGCCCTCGTGAACGTCGAAGCTGACATCACGCAAAGCCGTTGTGGCCCAAGGTGTTCCGCTGGCATACTCATGTCCGACCCCGTCGACCTCGATCACCGCGGCAGCGGAACGGGCGTCGGTCCGCGGCGTGGCAGATGGCGCGGAGGCAAAGTCCACCATCTCGGTGTTCTCGGCCAGGCCCCCGCCCGTCAGGTTCAGCACCCGCTCGGCGGAGTCCGCTTCGTTGTTGTAGTGCGTGATGTGCACCAACGCCATCTGATGACGCTTCCTCAGTTCCGCCAGTAGCCGGAGCAGGGATTCACGGCCTTGTTGGTCGACCATGCTCGTCACCTCGTCGGCGATCAACAGGCTTGGTTCCCGCGCAAGGGCGGCGGCGAGCGCAAGTCGCTGCAACTCGCCGCCGGACAGCGCGCCGGTGTCCCGCTCGGCGAGCCCGTCCAGCCCGACCTCCTCGAGAATCCGGTCGACGTCGGTGGTCTGGCCGGGCGGCAGCCCCCACACCACGTCGTCGGCGACGCGGGTGCCGAGAACCTGACTCTCCGGGTGCTGCATCACCACGGCGGTGCCTCCGACCCGGCCGAGGCCCACGGCGCCGGTGCGCTCGACCGTCCCGGACGTCGGCGGCTGTCCGGCAAGCACCAGCATCAGCGTCGTCTTCCCGGAACCGTTCGCCCCGGTGACGGCCACGTGCTCGCCCGGCTCCAGCGACAGCGTCACGGGGCCGAGCGCGTCGCGGTCGGCAGCGGGGTACCGGAACGTCACGTCCTGCAGCCGCACGGGTAGCGGCGCGACCGGACCGGCGTCTGGTTGGCTGTCGAGCTTCTGGTTCTTGCTCATCCCCGACAACCGGGTCAGTACCTGTGACAGCGCCCACCAGCCGATCAATGTGACGACCACGATGGCAACCACCGACGCGCCGGCGAACACCCACGGCCAGTACGCGAGCACCTTCGCGAAACCGTGCCGCAGCCAGTTGGCGGCAGGCTCCATGTACGGCACTTCCGACAGAAACCGGGCCATACCGTTCACGTTGGCGGTCATCGACTCGAAGATCAGGGTGCGCAGCCGCGACAGGACGAACAGGGCGAGCACGACCAATACGCCGAAGACCACCCCCGCGCACAGCGCCACCACGACGACCGTCGGCGTACCCCGCCGCCTGCGTTTGACCAGCCCGATTAACGCGCCGATGTAGGCGCACTGGATGACGGTCATCATCCCGCCCATCCCCGCGACGAGGAAGGCGATCAGCCCGCCGGCGACGGTCGCGGCGAGAAGCACACGGATGCGGTACCGGTAAGCCAGCAGTCCCATCGGGACAGTGCCGAGCAACGAGAGTCCGGCCGCGAACGGAACGACGACCGCCACGATCGCGGTCGCCGCAGTCAGCGCCGCCATCACCGAGGCGTGAGCGAGTTCTCCAGGACGAAGCGTGCCCCGCCGTGGCGTTCGCTGCTTCTCGCTCCTGCGCACTTCTCGATTCTGCCAGCCGTTGCCCGCCACCTGTGAACAGCAACACGTTGATCCTGCATAGGAAACCTATGTAATTTGGAAGCATGTCACCGTCACCGTCCACCCGCGCATCGCTGGGCGCAGACCTTCTCGGCGTGGTCGCCAGGCTGAACCGCCTGGCCACCCAGCGGACCCGCCTGGAGATGCCGTGGGCGCAGGCACGGCTGCTGGGGACGATCGAGGATCAGGGGCCGACCCGGATCTCCGACCTCGCCGCCCTCGACCACTGCTCGCAGCCGACGATGACCATGCAGGTGCGCCGCCTCGAAGACGCCGGCCTGGTCACCCGGACCCCCGACCCGGCCGACGCGCGGGCCGTGCTGATCGAGATCACGCCGCAGGGCACCGAGATGCTGCGCCAGGTGCGTGCCGCGCGTGCCGCCGTCATCGACCCGCACATCGCCGCGCTCGGCACAAACGACCGCCGGACGCTGTCGGAGGCCGTCCACGTGCTGCAACGCCTTCTCGACCGCACGGCGTCCTCGCCGACGACGAACTGACTCGAGCGGGCTGGCCTTCGCGTCTCCTCACGCGGTCGCCCCGATGAGCAAGCCGACGACATACGTCGCACCGATCGCGATGGCGCCGAACGCGAGTTGACGCCCGGACGCCCACCACGCCGGCTTGCCGGTGTAGCGGGCCGCGACTGCCCCGGCGATCATCAACCCGATGCCGCCGCACGCCAGACCGGCGGGCAACGATGCGAAGCCGAGAAGGTAGGGAATCAACGGGATTACCGCCCCGATCACGAACAGGATGAACGACGAGATCGCGGCCAGCCGGGCCGACGGCTTCTCCAGCGGATGCACTCCGAGTTCTTGAACCATATGGAAGTTGACGGCCTGGTTTTCGTCCTGATGAAGTTCGTCGCTGGCAGTGCGTGCGGTCTTCTCGGTCATGCCCATCTGCACCAGCATCTGGACCAGCTCGTCGCGTTCGGCCTCAGGATGCATGCGGAACGCACGACGCTCGAGCCGGACTTCGGAGTCGATCTGCTCGTTGGCCGTCGTCACCGACGTGTATTCGCCCAACGCCATCGAGAATGCGCCGGCAAGCAATCCGGCGATGCCGCTGAGAATGACGGTGTGGCGGTCGGCGCTGGCGGCCACCCCGGCGATGAGCGCGGTGTTGCTGACGAGGCCGTCCATCGCGCCGAAGCTCGCGGCTCTCAGCCATCCACCGGAAACGTCGCTGTGGGTGTGGTCGAACTCGTGCGGCAATTCGAGGGCAACGTCGGGCGATGGCGGCTCGGCGTCTGACGGAGTCATGACGCCAATTCAACGCCTCCGATGCAGGCCATGACTATTCAGGTCCGCCTGGGTTACCGTCTGGTATGACGTCGACCACCCAGATCTCCCCAGACCTCGCCGCGCACTTGCGCAACGCGCTCGACGGCCGCTGGCAGGTGGTGAGAAACCGCTCCCGCGAGCAGCTCTCCGGCGAGGTGTTCCGGCCGCACTACACGCCCAACACGGTGATCGCGCGGACCAAGGCATCAGAGCAGTTGAAGATCATCGCGGCCGCGGGCGCCGCCGAGGACGCCTTCCGCAAGGAGCACGGCGGCACCGGCGACGTGGGGGCGGCGGTCACGATGATCGAGATGCTCGCGATGTCCGACCTGTCGCTGATGGTCAAAGCCGGTGTGCAGTGGGGCCTGTTCGGCGGCGCGATCGAAAACCTGGGCACCGAGCGCCATCACGAGGCCTACGTTCGCAAGATCATCGAACTCGACCTGCTGGGCTGTTTCGCGATGACCGAGACCGGCCACGGCAGCGACGTCCAGTCCCTGGAGACCACCGCGACCTACGACCGGGACACCGGCGAGTTCGTCATCCACTCCCCCACCAAGACCTCCCGCAAGGACTACATCGGTGGTGCAGCCGAAAGCGCAACGATGGCAGCGGTTTTCGCTCAGCTGATCACCGCGGGGCCCGGCGAGGAGCCCACGAGCCACGGCGTGCACTGCTTCGTCGTGCCGATCCGCGACGACGAGGGCAACGACCTGCCGGGCGTCACCACCTCCGACTGTGACTACAAGGGCGGCCTGCCCGGTGTGGACAACGGCCGCATCATGTTCGACCACGTCCGCGTCCCGCGGGACAACCTGCTCAACAAGTACGGCAGCGTCGCCGAAGACGGCACCTACTCGTCGCCGATCGACAACCCCAACCGGCGCTTCTTCACGATGCTGGGCACGCTCGTGCGCGGCCGGGTGACGGTTGGCGGCAGCGCCGCCGCGGCTGCCCGGGTGGCACTGGACATCGCGACGCGATATGCGTTGCTGCGCAAGCAGTTCAAAGCACCGGGCGACGACAGCGACGTGCTGCTGATGGACTACCTCGTCCACCAGCGCCGGCTGCTGCCGTTGATCGCGAAGTCCTACGCCCTGCAATTCGCGCAGAACGAGTTGGTGGGCAAGCTCGACGAGGTTCAGACCACCGAGATCCCCGACCCGGAGGATCAGCGCGAGCTGGAGTCCCGCGCGGCCGGCCTGAAGGCCGCCAACACCTGGCACGCCAGCCGCGCCATCCAGGAGGCACGCGAAGCGTGCGGCGGTGCAGGCTATCTCGCAGAGAACCGGCTGATCGAGCTGCGCGGCGACACCGATGTGTTCACCACATTCGAAGGCGACAACCATGTGCTCACCCAGCTCGTCGCCAAGGAGCTGCTGACCGCCTATGCCGACGACATCAAGAGCATGAGCCCGGTGGAGTGGGTGCGGTTCGCCGCCAACACCGTTGGCGAACGGGTGATCAAACGCACGGCGGCGCAACCGATCATCCAGACGCTCATCGACACCCGGCAGGACAACGAGGAAGAGGGCAGCCTGTTCAACCGCGGCACTCAGCTGCAGATGTTCGAAGACCGCGAGCAGTACACGTTGTCGCGGGTCGCGCGGCGGCTGCAGGGCAGGTCGAAAGAGATGGATGCGTTCGATGCGTTCAACGAGGTGCAGGACCACGTGTTGCACGCCGCCTCCGCGCACATCGACCGCGTCATCCTGGAAGCGTTCGTCGCGGGCATCGAGTCGTGCGAGGACGACGAGGCCCAGCAGGTGCTGTCGATGGTGTGCGACCTCTACGCGCTGTCGGTGCTCGAAGAGGACAAGGCGTGGTACGTCGAGCACCGCTACCTGTCCTCGGAGCGGGCGAAGGCCGTCACCCGCGGCATCAACGAACGTTGCCGCACGCTGCGCCCGTACGCGCAGGCTCTGGTCGACGGGTTCGGCATTCCCGAGCAGCTGCGCGACGTGCCGATGCTGCACCCGGAGCGCATCGGCGAAGACGACTGAGCGTCTTTCGCCGAGTGTGTGCCTTATGAACGAATATTCGCCGATTTCTGTCCTTCGGGCCCACGCTCGGCAACGAGCCTACTGAGGCGGGAGCACCTGACCGCCTCCGGTCGGCTGGCCCGGGGGCGTCACGCGCAGAAAAGTGTCCCCGTTGCGGCGACTTCTCGCTCCTAGCAGTGACCGCAGCCCACTGGGGGGTGCGACAACCGCTAGGAGTAACCATGTCCAACATCAAGATCGCCGCCGCCAGCACGCTGGTCGCCACCGGCGCAGTGCTCGCCGGAGCGCTGGGTGCCGCCGCGCCGGCCAACGCTCAGGCCGACAAGTTCGTCGCCATTTCGTACTCGCCGGAGACCGGCGCCTATGGGTGGGGCAACAACTACGACAACCTCGACAGCGCGATGGTCCGCTCGCTGGCGGAATGCCAGGACTACGGCGGCAACCACTGCGTGTTCCTGGCCTGGTCGAAGAACGGCTGCGCTGCGCTGGCGGTCAACCGCGAGAACTACTACGGCTGGTACGGCGCGACTCGCGCGGATGCAGAGGCCGGCGCGCTGCAGCGCAACGGCGGCGGCCACATCCTGGTGTCGCAGTGCGCGACCTGAGCCGATAGACCCACGTCGGCCCGTCACCCCAGGCCGGGTGGCGGGTCGGCGTGCTACAGCCGGCCTGCCGCGAAGGTGGCTGCCTGACTTGTCATTCCGGACTGCACGTACTGAACATGCGGTCCCATGCTCACGCCGTCGGTGCAGATGGGATCGCCGGGCATGCACAGGTCGATGGTCTTGCCGGCGTACATCGGGCCGATGGCGGGAAGCGAACCCGACCACAGCCTCCGCGAGAGTGAGCCTGCCGGCGAGGGATTTCCGAAGACGGCGACCGCGGCGACGTTGTCGGCCACGTCGGCGGGCATGTCGCCGGTGATGACGTCGACGACGGCGGCGCCTTGCGAGTACCCGCCGAGCACCATCTTGGTGTTGGGACAGGATGCGGCCGTCGACTCGACGCGCCCGCTCGCATCACGGGCGCCGGCGGCAATGGAGTTGCCGAAATCGTTGGTGGCGGGGTAGTTCACCGGATAGACGCTGACCGACCTGCCTCCGGCTTGAGAGCGCAGGGAGTCGACGAAGGCCTGGCCCACGCCGCCGACACCGGGCGGTTCGGTGGTGCCGCGGGCGAATACCACTTCCACATCCGGGCAGGCGGCCGAAGTGGTCGACGGAAATGACAGCGCGATTGCCGCCCCGGCGGTCACCGTCGTGGCCGCGACAAGAAAAGCAATAGTTCTCACGGAAGCCATGCTCCTCTATCGCTTGCCGTCGCCGCTTTGTTGCGTCAGAGCCGGCCGGCGGCGAAGGACGCGCCTTCGCCGACCATCCCGTTCACGGCGTACAGCGCGTGCGCGATGCTGGGCGGCCCGGCGGGCGCACCATTGCAGATGGTGTCGTCGGCAGCGCACAACTCGAGCGTCTTGGGGGCATACAGCGGGCCGACGACGACGGGGGGCGCGCCGATCTGGCGCATCCACTCGGCCGAGGGCTTGCCGAAGAGGACGACCGCGGCGACGTGGTCGGCGATCTCCGGCGGCATCGGCTGGGGAATGTAGGACAAGAACTCGGCGGGAATTTCCGGCGGGATGACGGCCGAGGTGACGTAACCCGAGACCACCGCTCCCTGGGAGAATCCGCCGAGCACTATCCGGGTGTTCGGGCAGTTCGCGGCGGTGGACTCGATATGTCCGCCAGCGTCTCGGATCCCGTCGACGACGGTTCTGGCGAATTCGATGCCGGCGCCGAAATCGCTGCTGGCCTCGTAGTTGACGGGGTAGACGTTGAGCGACCTGTCGCCGATCTGCGAGCGCAGCGTGTCGACGAATGCCTGCCCTACGCCGCCCACCCCCGGGGGCTCGGCGGTGCCGCGGGCAAACACCACCTCGACATCGGGGCACGGCTGGGCGGATGCGCTCGGGGCGGGCGCGCCCAGCAACATCGCCCAGGCCGCCACGAAGATGACAGCAACGAACTGGGAGACCTGGCGAACTTTCACGACGGGCATGCTGACATATCCCCGGGTGGGGCGTTGTTCAAACGTGCAGCCCTGTCACCGTGGCGGCACGAAAGTCGGCTCGTAGGTGGTCTGCGGCGGGTTGTAGGTGGTCTGCGGCGGGTTGTAGGTCGTCGTCGGCGGGTTGTACGTCGTCGTCGGCGGGTTGTAGGTGGTCGTAGGCGGCGTCCACGTGGTGGTGGGCGGGTTGTAGGTCGTCGTGGGCGGCGGGGGTGTCTCGGTGGTCGACGGCGGGGGGCTTTCCCGCGTTCCCGTGTAACTCGGCGCGCGTGTAGTAGGCGGCGGCGGCGCCGGCGTCGAGGAGGGTGGCGGCGGAGCGGCCGCCGTGGGCGCAATGCGTGGATCGTCGACGTCGTTGGCTCCGGTACCGCCGACGGGCCGTCCGAAGTAGGTGCCGGTTGCCGCGTCGTACAAGACGAACGTGGTGATCGGGGCGGCGCTGGCCCGGACGAGGCTGAGCGACTCCGGGGAGAACTTCGCCCAGCGTTCGTTCGAGTACGTCGCCGACG
>JBAPQQ010000372.1:0-3186 GCA_049280695.1 Mycobacterium sp. | reverse complement strand
AGTCCGTTCGCCTCGGCGCTGGCCGCCGCTGGCCGGGTGTGGCTGCGGGTGCTGGCCAACCATGTCGACCTGAGCGAAGTCGCGCCCGCTGCGCGCGGGCTGGCGCAGCACGGCCTCACTTGGGACGCCACCCGCCTGGCCAGCCAGGCCGCGCTGCAGACTGCCGACGCAAGGGTGGCCGGCGCGATGCTGCAGCTCGCTCGGGACCTCAAAGCGACGAGCTCCGTCGACGAGCAGGCCGATGAACCGTCACAGCCGCGCGGGGTCGAGCCGGACCGTCCGGCGCCGCGGGAGTCGGCGCGGCTCTCGGAGCGCGAACGCGAGGTCGCCGAGCTGCTCCTGCTGGGCATGCCCTACCGCGACATCGGCGGTCAGTTGTTCATTTCGGCGAAGACCGTCGAGCACCACGTCGCGCGCATCCGTCGTCGCCTGGGGGCCGAATCGCGCTCGGAGTTGATGTCGATGCTGCGGGCGATGCTGGCCCCGCAAGCCTGACGAGCACCCGGTTAGGGCAACCTTGGTCGCGCCGTCACCGGCTGAGATGTCACTATGAGCAGGCAACGAGGACAAGTTACCGGTGGGTAACTTTGGCTGAGTTACCGACGGGTAACTTCCATCGGCTGGGAGGCAGCGCGCGTGGACACGCAGCAGGTGATCAGGCTCGTGGTCGGCTTGGCGATGACCGCGATCGTGGGCGTACTCGCCCTGCGCCGCGTCTGGTGGCTGTTCAGCCTGGTCAAGTCGGGCCAGCCCGCCACCGGTCGCACCGAGGACCTGGGCCGCCGGATCGGGACCCAGATCGAAGAGGTGTTCGGGCAGACGCGCCTGCTGCGCTGGTCGATCCCGGGCCTGGCGCACTTCTTCACGATGTGGGGTTTTTTCATCCTGCTCACGGTCTACATCGAGGCCTACGGCGTGCTGTTCGACCCGCAGTTCGCGATCCCGGTCATCGGCCGCTGGCCCGTGCTGGGCTTCCTGCAGGACTTCTTCGCGCTCGCCGTGCTGGCCGGCATCGTCACGTTCGCGATCATCCGGCTCATGCAACAGCCTAAGGAGCACGGCCGCGAGTCCCGGTTCTACGGCAGCCACACCGGCGCCGCCTGGGTGACCCTGCTGATGATCTTCAACGTCATCTGGACGTATGCGCTGTTCCGCGGGTCGTCGGTGAACAACGGCAATCTGCCGTACAACTGGGCGGCGTTCTTCTCGCACGGCATGGCCAAAGCCCTCGAATGGCTGGGCCCCGACGGCAACGAGTACATGGAGACCGTCGCACTGCTGCTGCACATCGCCGTGATGCTGGCCTTCCTGATCTTCGTGCTGCACTCCAAGCACCTGCACATCTTCCTGGCGCCGATCAACGTCACGGTCAAGCGACTGCCCGACGGGATGGGTCCGCTGCTGCCGATGGAGTCCAACGGCAAGCCCATCGACTTCGAGGATCCCGACGAGGACGCGGTCTTCGGCCGCGGCAAGATCGAGGACTTCACCTGGAAGGGCATGCTCGACTTCGCGACGTGCACGGAGTGCGGGCGGTGCCAGTCGCAGTGCCCGGCGTGGAACACCGGCAAGCCGCTGTCGCCGAAGCTCGTCATCATGGACCTGCGCGACCACTGGATGGCCAAGGCGCCGTACATCCTCGGCGAAAAGCCTTATCCCATGGAGGGTCTCGACTTCGAGACACCGAAAGAAGAAGGCCACCACGTGCCCGAGTCGGGATTCGGCAGGGTGCCGGGTTCTGGACCGGCGCAGGTGGCCCGCCCCCTGGTCGGTACCGCCGAGCAGGGCGGGGTGATCGACCCCGACGTGCTCTGGTCGTGCACGACGTGCGGCGCGTGCGTCGAGCAGTGCCCGGTGGACATCGAGCACATCGACCACATCGTCGACATGCGCCGCTACCAGGTGATGATGGAGTCGGAGTTCCCGCACGAACTGTCGGTGCTGTTCAAGAACCTCGAGACCAAATCGAATCCGTGGGGCCAAAACGCCAAGGACCGGCTCAACTGGATTTCCGAGGTCGACTTCGACGTCCCGGTCTACGGCGTCGACGCCGACAGCTTCGACGGCTACGAGTACCTGTTCTGGGTGGGCTGCGCCGGCGCGTTCGAGGACCGCGCGAAGAAGACCACCAAGGCGGTCGCGGAGCTGCTGTCGATCGCAGGCGTCAAGTACCTGGTGCTCGGCGCCGAGGAGACCTGCAACGGCGACTCGGCGCGGCGCTCCGGCAACGAGTTCCTGTTTCAGCAGCTGGCGGCGCAGGCGGTCGAGTTGCTCAACGGCGTCTTCGAGGGCGTGGAGACCGTCGACCGCAAAATCGTCGTCACCTGCCCGCACTGCTTCAACACGATCGGCCGCGAGTACCGCCAGCTGGGCGCCAACTTCACGGTGCTGCACCACACGCAGCTTCTGAACCGGCTGGTGCGCGACAAGAAGCTGGTGCCCGTCTCGCCGATGAGCCAGGACGTCACCTACCACGACCCGTGCTACCTCGGCCGGCACAACAGGGTCTACGAAGCGCCCCGCGAGCTGATCGGGGCGTCGGGTGTCACCCTGAAGGAGATGCCGCGGCACGCCGAGACCGGCCTGTGCTGCGGCGCGGGCGGCGCGCGGATGTGGATGGAAGAGCACATCGGCAAGCGGGTGAACCACGAGCGCGTCGACGAGGCGTTGATGACCATCGGCGACGGCGCGTCAGCCTCCTCCAAGATCGCCACCGGTTGCCCGTTCTGCCGAGTAATGATGACCGACGGTCTCACCGACCGGCAGGAGTCGGGCAAGGGCGAGGGCGTCGAGGTGCTCGACGTCGCTCAGCTGTTGCTGTCGTCGCTGGATACCAGCACGGTGACGTTGCCGCCGAAACGCAAGACCGAAGACAAGAAGCCGGCCCCCGCTGCCGCGTCCGCGCCCTCCGCACCGCCTGCCGAGAAGGCGGAACCCGCCGCTGAGCAGGAAGCCAAGCCGGTCACCGGTCTCGGCATCGCAGGCGGGGCGAAGCGGCCCGGCGCGAAGAAGGCCGCCCCGGCTGCCGAGAAGCCCGCGGCAGAAGCTGCCGAAACGCCGGCGGCCGCGCCTGTGAAAGGTCTCAGCATCGCAGGCGGGGCGAAGCGGCCCGGCGCGAAGAAGACCGCACCAGCCGCCGAGAAGGCCGCCCCCGCCGCCGAGGAGCCGGCTGCGGCTGAGAAGCCC
>JBAPQQ010000371.1:0-3655 GCA_049280695.1 Mycobacterium sp. | reverse complement strand
GTATCGGACTGCACAAGCCGCACCCGCGACGGCGTGGTGCCCAGCACGGTGGCGGCGATCTGCACGTGCGCAGTGGACGTTCCCTCACCGAATTCGACTGTACCGACGGCTATTTCGTAGATTCCGTCGGCGCCCAGCGTAGCCCACGCTTCAGAGATGTGCTCGGTGGACGGGGCCGTTTCGTGCAGTGAGCTCGCGGTGCCGACCCCGACGAGCCAGTCGTCGCCGAGCGCGTCATGGTCAGAATTGCTGCGCAGCGCGTCGTCGACTAGATCGATGCACCGGGAGAGCCCGTCCTCGGTGAACTCGACGTCGTCGGGCCCGTCGAGGATCGCCAGCAGCGAGTCGCCGGGACGCACGACGTTGCGGCGGCGCAGCTCGAGGGGGTCCAGGTCCAGCGCGACGGCGAGCTCGTGGATCGCCGACTCCACCGCGAATGCGGGCTGGGTCATGCCATAGCCGCGCAGCGCGCCGCTGGGCACCGTGTTGGTGTACACCGAATACGCGTCGAATTTCTTGTTGGGGCAACGGTAGAGCGCGACAGCCGCCGCGCCGGCGACAAGCGTCTCGCCACCGTGGTTGCCGTAGGCGCCGGTGTTGGAGACGTTGCGGAACTGCAGGGCGGTCAGGGTCCCGTCGGAGCGCGCACCGATCTTCACGGTGATCTTCATCGGGTGGCGCGGCGAGGCGGTGGTGAACTCCTCTTCGCGGGTGTACTCCCAGCAGACGGGGCGGCCGGTGTCGAGGGTGGCCAGCGCCACCAGGTCTTCGGTGATCACCTCCTGCTTGCCGCCGAACGCACCGCCGACGCGCTTGCAGAACACCCGCAACTGGTCGGGCCGCAGGTCGAACAGGTACTCGAGCTTCTGCTTGGCGATCGACGGCGACTGCGAACTGGTGCGCACGTTCAGCCGGCTCTCCTGAAGCCAGGCGATCGAACCGTGCGTCTCCAGGTGCACGTGCTGCACCCGCGGCGAAAAATAGGTGCCTTCGTGAATGACGTCCGCTTCGGCGAATCCCTTTTCCGCGTCGCCGATTTCGCCATGCAGCTCGATGAGGATGTTGCGCACCGGGTCCTGCACGAAAGGGTCGTCGGACCCGTGCAGCTGCGGGGCGCCGTCGGCCATCGCGAGTTCGGGGTCGAAGACGGCCGGCAGGACCTCGTAGTCGACGAGGACCAGGCGGCAGCCCTCCTCGGCGGCGGCGATGGTGTCGGCCACCACTGCCGCCACCCGCTGCCCCACGAAGCGCACCACGTCGTCGAGGATGCGGGTGTCGTCGGGGTCGACGAGATGGTCGGTGTGGATCGCGGTGGTAAACGTCTTGGCGGGCACGTCTTCCCACGTGTACACGCGGTGCACGCCCGGCACTGCCAGCGCCGCCGTCTTGTCGATGGATCTGATCCGCGCGTGGGCATGCGGGGAGTGCACCACCTTGAGGTGCAGCACGTCGTCGATGCGGGTGTCCATCGTGTACTCGGCCCGCCCGGTGACCACGTCGGCGCCCGCGAGCGTGCCGACGCTGGTGCCGACGGCCTTGCCCGGCAAGGCTTCCTCGATTCCCGCCACCCCCGAAATCGCGTCCTCGATCGCGCGATACCCGGTGCAGCGGCAGAGGTTTCCCTTCAGGGAGCGCGGCAGGTCCCGCTTCTGGTCGTCCGAGAACGACGCGGCGGTCATGATCAGGCCGGGCGTACAGAACCCGCATTGGAAGCCGGGCGCGTCGCGAAACTGCCGCTGCAGCGGATGCATGTTCTCAGGAGAGCCCAGACCTTCGACGGTGGTCACCTCGCGGCCCTCGGCGCGGAATGCCGGCGTGATGCAACTGTGCACCGGCTCGCCGTCGAGCCACACCGTACACGCGCCGCAATCGCCCGCATCGCAACCTTTCTTGACACCGAACCAGCCCAGCGCGCGGACGAACGTGCGCAGGCACTGCCCCGGTGCCGGCTCGTCGCGGAAGGCGCGGCCGTTGACGGTGTAGGTCATCGCACGTCCCCTTCACCGTTCAGCTCGGCCCGGATCTCCTCGGCGAAGTGCTCCGTCAGGTGCCTGCGGTGTTGCGGGGTGCCGTTCGGATCGTCGAACCAGGTATCCCCCGGGATCGCGTCGACCGCGTCACGTACCGTGCCGGCGTCGGGCGGGTCGTCGAACCTCAACTGCACGGGCCGGGTGGTGCCGGCCGTCAATGTCAGCGTCAGCCCGGGTTCGTCGGGGGCCTTGGTGCCGATCAGGAACACCGTCGAGCGGCCCAGCCGGGTGAGGGTGAAGCGCCGGTGTGCGTGGTGCTTGCGCAGCGCAGCGTCCGGAATACGGATGCTGCGCAGCAGCTCCCCGTCGGTGAGTAAGTTGGCATGGTTGGCGGTGACGAAATCCCTTGCCGCAACGTCACGTTCGGAGCCGTCTGCACCCCACAGCGTGTAGGTGGCATCCAGCGCCACCGTCAGCGTGATCATGGGTCCGGCCGGCAGCGACATGCAGATGTTGCCGCCGACGGTGGCCGAATTCCACACCTTGAACGAGGCGAGGAATGCCTCGCAGCACGTGGCCAACAGGGGCGCGGCCCGCCAATCTTGCAGCGGGACAAACTCGTAGAGCTCTCGAACCGTGCAGGTGGCGCCGATCTGCAGGCCCTCACCGGATGCCACGAGAGCCGGCCAGTTCAATGCGGCGAGATCGATCAGACGGGTCACCTCCGGCTGCGGCTCGGAGAACAACCAGGTGCCTCCGGCGAGCCACGCGTCGCCCCGGCGCCACTGCGCGCCCGGGCGCTCGCGGGGTCGCCGGATTACGCTTGTGACGGTGTTGAGGTCCACCGGGTCGACTGTAAACGGCACGATCGACCGCGGCGGATTATTCCCCGATGCGGTGGCTGGCCGCGCAGGCAAAGGTGTTACGCATCGGTGACATCTGCGCACAGTCTGCGCTACTCGTGCGCACTGGTGTAATGTCCAGCTGTCACGGCCGGGAACGCCGGCGGATAGACGGGAATGATCCCATGAGCTCGAGGCGGTCGGCTCGCCGGCTTGCTGCGTTCGCCGGCGTCTTCGTGATCGCCGGAACGGGCGCACTCACCGCGGCCTGCGGTGGCAAGGAATCCGAAGAGCCCACCACGACAACCACAACCACGACCACGACCACGACGGTGACCACCACCACGCCGCCGCCGCCGCCGCCGTCGCCGACCGAGAACATGCCGCCGCCAACCGGTGGCAACGCGTTCACGCCGAATCCGGTACCGACTCCGCCGCATACCACGCATCGGCAGCGTGAGTACCCGTACCCGGGAGCGGGCCCGAACGGCTAGCCCCGCTGGGGTCTACTCGCCCCGCAGCTGGAAGTCGATCATCGCGGCCATCGTCTCGACGGCCTCCGACAGCGCTTGCAGCCGCGCGTGCGCCGACGGCGCGGCCAGCACCGAGTAGCGGTCGGCCTGCCCCTTCGGCTCAGTGGATGCCAGCGCGTACAACTTCTCACCGGGCGTCTCCGCCATTGCCACACCGGCGAAAAGCAGGTCCTGCGGCGGCAATTCGCCTCCGCGCGCCGTAGCGAGCCGGTCGAACAACGACAGCACCCGCTCTTGCAGTTCGCCGATCGACTCGGCGGCCACCGCGGCGTCGGGCTCGTCGGGCCAGCTTCGCACCTCGGCGCGAGGG
>JBAPQQ010000370.1:0-5941 GCA_049280695.1 Mycobacterium sp. | reverse complement strand
CCTTCGGGTGTTGTGACGTTCCTGTTCACTGACGTCGAGGGGTCGACGCGTCGGTGGGAGGCCGACGCGGATGGGATGCGCACCGCACTGGCTGCGCACGACGAGGTATTGCGTTCGGCGATCGAGGCGCATGGCGGCTGGTTGTTCAAACACACCGGCGACGGCGTGTGCGCTGCGTTTGCCTCGCCGAAGGCCGCGATCGATGCCGCTGTCACCGCGCAGTTCAAGCTGGAATTGCCGGTTCGGATGGGGCTGGCCACCGGCGAAGCCGAGCTGCGGGATGGCGACTACTTCGGGGCCGTGCTCAACCGCGCCGCGCGGGTGATGGCCGCCGGGCACGGTGGTCAGATCCTGCTGGCCGAGTCGACGGCCGCCGTCCTCAGCGGGATCGATCTGATCGACCTGGGTCCGCGCCGGCTGCGTGATGTGCCAATTCCGGTCGGACTCTTTCAAGTCCGGGCGCCGGGCCTGCGGACCGAATTCCCAGCGTTGCGGGCCCTGGACGCGAGTTCTGGGAACCTGCGACTCACCAGCACCAGCTTCATCGGGCGCGAGTCGGAGGTCGCCGAGATAGAGGCGATGGTCCGGGCACATCGGCTGACCACGCTGACCGGGGCGGGCGGGGTCGGCAAAACCCGCCTGGCAACCGAAGTGGCGGCGCGGCTGGCTGACGAGTTTCCCGACGGCGTCTGGTTTTTCGACTTGGCTGCGGTCGCCGATCCGGCGGCAGTGCCCGACGCGGTGGCGGCCGTGTTGAACACCACCCAACAACCTGGCAAGAACGTCGCCGACTCAGTGGCCGCGGCGCTGGAGGGTCGACTGCGGTTGTTGGTGTTCGACAACTGCGAGCATGTTCTCGATTCCGCGGCGGACTTGATCGACGCCATTCTCGGGCACTCCGGCACGGTCCGGATCGTGGCGACGAGCCGGGAGGGACTCGGCGTCGCCGACGAGCAGTTGTGGCCGGTACCGTCGCTGGGAGAGTCGGCCGCGGCGGCGCTTTTCGCCGAACGCGCGCAGAGCGTTTCGCCACGCTTTTGCATGGCAGACGACGTAGTCTCTGTGACAGAGATCTGCAATCGCCTCGACATGATTCCGTTGGCGATCGAGTTGGCGGCGTCGCGAATGGCGTCGATGACCGCCAGTGAGGTGCGCAATCGATTGAACCAGCGCTTCCGACTGCTGGTCGGCTCGCGGCGTGGCCTTCACCGCCACCACACGTTGCGCCAAGCGGTGGCCTGGTCCTACGACCTGCTCGACGATGCGGAAAGGGCGCTGCTGAACCGGTGTTCGGTGTTCGCCGGCGGCTTCGACCTCGAAAGTGCTTGTGCTGTAGCGGGATCCGATGACGAGTATGCGACCTTGGACCTGCTCGACGCGCTGGTGCGCAAGTCGTTGCTCGTCGCCGACAGATCGTCGGGTCGGACTCGGTTTTCGATGCTGGAAACCATCCGTGAGTTCGCCGAGGAGCAACTGGTGGCAAGTGGCGAGGCGACGCGAATTCGCGACGCGCACGCACGTCACTTCGCCGGGCGTGAAGCAGATGTGATGGCCCTGTGGGATAGCCCGCGCCAACCTGAGGCGTACGAGTGGTTGATCACCGAACTCGCCAATCTGCGCACAGCGTTTCGGTGGGCGAGTGATCAAGGCGACCTCGACACGGCGGCCACCATCGTCACGTACGGGGGCCTTCTTGGCATGTTCGTGGAGAACTACGAGGCGGCGGCTTGGGCCGAGGAGCTCATCGAGCGCGCCAGGACCGTCGATCATCCCAGGCTTGTGTACCTCTATGCGATTGCGGCGCAGTGTCATTTCATCGGCCGGCCGGAGGAGGGTGTCCGCTACGTCGACGCCGGACGGGCGGCGCGAAGCGGTGGCTGCGCGGACATGCCGTACGGGGTCTTCTGCCATCTTGGCGGCGCATACCTCGAGATCGGCCGGCCGGATCGGTGGGCCGAGATGTGCCGTGCCGAGATTGGGCGCGGCGCCGACCACCACGCATTCACCCGGGCGTCGCTGGTCATGGCGCTGGCACTCGCAGGTCCCGGCGACGAGGCGATAGCCGAGACGGCTGGTCTGGTCGACGCTGCCGAATCCACCCGGAACCCGGGTGCACTGTCCTACGCACTCTTGGCATACGGGTACGCCAACCGAGACGCCGACCCGCCCCGCGCTTTGAACGCATTGCGTCGCGGTTTGCGGGCTGCTCAGGAAAGCGGTAATCGCGCCAACGAGTCCATATTGGCCATGACCCTCGGCAACGTCGAACTCAGCCACGGCGACCCGATGGCCGCCCTGGACTGCATCACTCTGGCGATCCACAACTACCACGAAGCCGGCAACGTAGGTGTGATCCGCGTACCGGTGGCGAATCTCGCAACTCTGTTGGACCGGCTCGAAGACTACGAGTCGGCGGCGCGTATCGCCGGGTTCGCCATCGTCAGTCCCATCGTGGGATCGACCATTCCGGAGATAGGCGCGGTAATTTCTCATCTGCGCGAAATCCTCGGCGATGAGAATTACGAATCGCTGGCACGCGAGGGCGAGGCGATGACCACTGCCGCGATGACGACATATGTCTACGAGGAAATCGAGAAGGCCCGTCAGCGCCTGCGCCCGTAGCGGTCGGCGAGCTTGTCCTCGGTGGTGACCGCAGGCGGTCGTGCGGCCGATTCGCGTCGCCGCTGGCGGATCTCCGCATAGACGAAGTAGCCCAAGCCGATCGGCGCGAGAATGCCGAAAGCGATCCACTGGATTCCGTACGACAGGAACGGCCCCGCGTCCAGATGTGGCAGCGGCAACACACCCAAACCGCCCGGCTGGTCTTCCATGAGCTGCAGATAGGGCTGCGCCAGCGACGTCCCGGTCACTTCGCCGACCTGCTGCGTGTTGATCGAATAAACCTGTGCCATGCCGCTTTCGGTGATCGGCGCCTTCTTTGCGCGCTGCTCGGAGTTTCGCAGCCGCGCGGTGATCGTCGCCGGCGTCGTCGGCGCGGGCGGGATGGGTGGCACCCGCGAGCCCTCCAGCGGGCGCACGTACCCCCGGTCGACGAGGATAGTAGTTCCTCCATCGACCGCGAACGGCATCAACACCTCGAATGCCGGCTGCCCGTTCACCGACCGCAGCCGAGCCAGCACCGGTACGCCGGTGTAGTGACCCGTCGCTGTCACTCGTCGCCACTGCGCCGAATCCGCCTGCGGCAGAAGCGACGTCACAGGCACGGGATCGGACTTCAACGACGCAGCGATCTGGTTGTTCTCGCGAGACGTCTTGGTGTTCTTGCCGAGTTGCCACGGCGCCAGGACCGTGAAGCACAGGTAGGCGAACGCCGCGACCACGACCGACAATGCCAGCCAACCTGCCCAACGTTGCATCAGCCGACCAGACCCCGAACGGCCAGCTGTTCGGCCACCCAGTTGTGCAGTCCGGGCAGCGACGCCTCGATCACCTCGAAGGTCACCTCGAAGTCCGCGTGCGCTCCGTAATACGGGTCCTCGACGTCAAGCGCGTGCGCGCCGGAGCGCGGGTCGAACGATCGCAGCAGCCTGACCCGCTCGCTCGGCACGCCGAGGTGAGCGAGCATCCGCACATGGTTGCGGCCCAGCGCGACAACGAGATCCGCGCTCAGGTGATCGTCGTCCAGCTGCGCCGCGCAGTGTGTGTTCGGATAACCGTGCGCACGCAAAACGCGGCTTGCACGCGCGTCGGCCTCGCATCCGACGTGCCAGTCACCGGTGCCCGCGCTGGTCACGCGGACGTGCCCGTCCAGCCCGCGTTCGCGCAATTGGTGGGCAAACATCTTCTCCGCCATCGGTGAGCGGCAGATGTTGCCGGTGCACACGAACGTGATGTGCAGCGTCTCAGACACCCAGCACCTCACGCAACGCCGAGACCGTCGAAACCTGGGCAAACGGGCGCCCAACGGCGGGATCGTCGAAATCACTCCCGCCGTAACCCCATTCGACGATTACCGTCTCGATGCCGTGGTGCGATGCGCCGTGCACGTCGTGGCAGCGGTCACCTACCATCAACACGTGCTCCGGCAGCGGGTCGAGCTGGGACAGAACATGCGCGACGACCTCGGCCTTGGTCGCGCGCACACCGTCGAGGCTCGCGCCGGCAATAACCTCGAAATGGTCGTCGAGCGCGAAGTGCTCGAGGATTTTGCGCGCCGTCGGCTCGGCTTTCGAGGTGGCCACCGCGAGCCGCATGCCCGCCGCGCGCAGGTCTGCCAGCAGGTCGGGGATCTCGTCGAACACCTCGTTCAGCACCCAGCCGCGAGTGGTGTAGTCCGCGCGGTATGCCGCGATCGCCGCGTCGGTCCTGTCGCCGAGACCAAGTGAGCCGAGTGTCTGGTGCATCGGCGGGCCGACGACCATCCTCGCCAGGTCCGGGTCGTCGGGCACCGGCACCCCGACCTGCGTGAGCGCATGCCGGAAACTCGACACGATGCCGGCGGCGGAGTCGGTCAGCGTGCCGTCCAGGTCGAAGATGACGAGTTGCGGGCGGAACGTCACCCGTACATTGTCCCTTGTGCGGTATCACGGCGACCAAGCGGCGCTACCCGGGATGCTGGACTTCGCCGTCAACGTCCGCGCCTCTGCGCCGCCGGCCTGGTTGCTGGACCGGCTACGCGCCCGGCTCGCCGACCTCGGCCGTTACCCGACCCAGTCCGACGAACACACGGCCACCGCGGCCGTCGCCGCCCGTCACGGCCGACGAGACGACGAGGTAGTCCTCCTGGCCGGCGCGACGGAAGCGTTTCCGCTGCTGGCCAACCTGCGGCCACGGCTGGCCGCCGTGCTCGCGCCGTCCTTCACCGAACCCGAAGCTGCGCTGGCGGCCGCCGGGGTTCCGGTCGAGCACGTCGTCCTGGGTCCGCCGTTCACCATCGACGCCGCCGAGGTACCCGACGAGGCCGACCTCGTGGTAGTGGGCAATCCGACCAACCCGACATCGGTACTGCATCCACGCGAGCACATCTTGCGGCTGCGCCGCCCGGGCCGGGTGATCGTGGTCGACGAGGCGTTCGCCGACGCGATACCCGGCGAGCCGGAGTCGCTGGCCGGCGAGTCGCTGCCCGACGTGCTGGTGGTGCGCAGCCTCACCAAGACGTGGGCGCTGCCGGGGCTTCGGGTCGGCTACGCGCTGGGCGCACCGGATGTGCTGGCCCGGCTGACCGCGACGCGCCCGCACTGGCCGCTCGGCACGCTGCAGTTGGAGGCTCTGATCGCATGCAACTCCGCGGAGGCGATCGCAACGACGCAAGACCAAGCGGCGCACCTGGCCACGATGCGTGCCGACATGTGCCACGGACTCACGCTCGCTGGCGCACACGTGGTCGAGGGTCGTGCCCCCTTCGTGCTGTTCGAGGTCCACGACGCGCACCTGGTACGAAAGCGGTTGGCCGAGAAGGGAATTGCGGTTCGACGCTGCGACACGTTCGCCGGCTTGGACGGGCATTACCTGCGGGCCGCGGTGCGACCGGAGTGGCCGACTCTGGTTGCCGCGCTTGCGGAGATCATCGCATGAGTGTGAGGCTCGCCGACATCGTCGACGTCCTGGAGCAGGCGTACCCACCGCGGTTGGCGCAACCGTGGGATTCGGTCGGCCTGGTATGCGGAGATCCGGCCGGCACCGTGAGCGACGTCGTCGTCGCCGTCGACGCCACCGCGGCAGTGGCCGCCGAAGTGCCCGACGGCGGACTGCTGCTCGCGCACCATCCGCTGCTCTTGCGCGGCGTCGACACTGTGGCGGCCTCCACACCGAAAGGCGCTTTGGTGCACAGCCTGATCCGCACCGGCCGATCGCTTTTCACGGCTCACACGAATGCGGACTCGGCATCCCCCGGAGTGTCCGACGCGCTGGCGCACACTCTCGGCGTCGACGTCGACGGCGTGCTGTCGCCGCTTTCCGACCGTCCGGCGCTGGACAAGTG